>CAJOKY010000250.1 GCA_905235425.1 uncultured Selenomonadaceae bacterium | reverse complement strand
CGCAAAGAAAAACCTGCGCACGTCCTTGTGCGCCTCATCTATTCCGGTGTTATCAAAAATTTCGGCTTTTCTGAATTAGATTTATTCAACACCGCCTAACACCTAACACCTAAAAGCTAAAAGCTAACACCTAACCCGCAATCAACGCATTCAAAATGTCTTCGCGAGTTACGGCATAAGTACCGGACTTTGAAATTACGACGCCTGCCGCAATGTTTGTGATAAATGCCGCGTCCGCCGGCTTAAGCCCACCTGCAAGAGCCATTGAAAAAATTGCGGCTACTGTATCAGCGGCACCGGCGCTGTCGAATACTTCTTGAAATTTCGTAGGAATATGAATTGCGTCGTTTTCAGTAACCAGCGTGACACCGTAAGCCGAGCGCGTTGCCAAAACATTTTTCACTTTGAATTTGCGCATTATATATCTTCCTGCGCGTTCAACCGCTTCACTGTCATCACCTTTAATGGGACTCAGCAAAACTTTATTTATTTTTGCAACGTTCGGCGTAAGATAATCAGCCTGCGCGTACTTAATCCAGCTTTGACCGTACGGCATAACCACGACGGGGACGCCGTGACTGTGCGCGGCTTTTATTACGGCGGCACAAAAATATTCCGTGCAAACGCCTTTTTCATAATCGGCAATTATCACCGCGTCGAATGCGTCATTAAGTCTTTCTTTCACGTAACTTTCCAGTTTAGTAAAATGTTCGTCTGCCTTAGGCGAGCTGTCTTCAAAATCCATACGAAACATTTGCTGATGTCCGCTGATAATTCTGACCTTCGTAGTTGTAGGCGATTCGGTAAAAATTAAACCGTCTTGATTAATGCCGCTTTTTTTTAACTGTTCAGAAAGTGTTTCAAAATTATGATCGTCACCTACGAAACCGGCAAGGTACGTTTTACAGCCGCTCAACGCGAGATTGTTGGCAATATTAGCCGCCGCACCGAGTGAAGAGCGCCGCTTAAAAATTTTTGCAACAGGTACCGGCGCATCACTTGCAAATTTATGCACGTCGCCGTGATAGTACTTGTCAATCATAACGTCGCCTACCACCAAAACGCGGCACTTTTCGGTTTTATTTTCAAAAAAATTTTTCCATTGAAATTTATCCATAAGTCACCAACTTTTCTGTACAAAAATAACTAATTAATTATATCACTAATGCGCGGGAAAATCTATTCTTGCAAAAACAATTTCGTAAAGCTATAATTTAGAGAGTAGATGGTAGGAAGTAGGGGGTAGGTGATAGGTGATAGACTAATCCCTACTCCCTAATCCCTGTTCCCTAAAAGCTAACAGCTAACCGCTAACAGCTAATAGCTAACCGCTAAAAAGGAGGTAATTATTTTGAAAGTATTTAATCGTATTTCCAAAACGTTAATGGTAGTGTTGGCAGCACTAAGTTTTATGTTGCCGAAATATGCAAACGCCGAAACTCATTCCGACGATTCGTCCGGCTTTGTCGTGCTGTCCGATGTTGTACCCGACATCATTCAAGAAATTCGGTACTACTCTAAATATAATTTTGTCGGTGACAGAATCAACGGCTACGAAGAACCTTGCGCACTTATGACGAAAGAGGCAGCAGCCGCGTTGAAACAAGTTGCTGACTACCTGCGTCCTAAAGGTTACCTGCTGAAAGTTTATGACGCCTATCGTCCGCAAATGGCAGTGGATAATTTCATGGCGTGGGCAAAAGATGTAAACGATACGCGCATGAAAAAATATTTTTATCCTGAATTGAATAAAAGTGAAATTATCCCTCAAGGTTACGTTGTCGTAAAATCCGGACATAGTCGCGGCAGTACGATTGATTTAACGTTGTTTGATATGAATACGGGCAAAGAAGTTGATATGGGCGGCACGTTTGATTATTTCGGTGAACGTTCGCACCCCGATTACAAAGGTGACTTGACGGCGAGACAAATTGCCAACAGAAATATTCTGCGCGATGCAATGTTAAAATTCGGCTTTAAACCGCTTGAAGAAGAATGGTGGCATTTCACGCTGAAAAATGAACCTTATCCCGATACGTACTTCACATTCCCCGTACGCAAACTTCAACACAAAGCCGCCGCGTAATTTGTCACAATATATTTTATTTAAAAGGAGTTTTTTATGATAGATTCAAGACCTGCAAGAGACAGAGAGCCAAGATATGTCAATATGAGTGAGTTTTACGAAGAAATATCAAAAGGCAATAGAGAACTCTATGCAAAAATTAATGAAGCTTTGTATATTAATGCGCACACGATTTATCTTTCGGACGACGAAAAAGTTAATTCCAAAAAAAATTTCAGCGATAAATGGCAAAGAGAATTTGGAAGATATCCTTCAACCGCACAATACGATTATATTTTTCGGCTCTATCCTTTTTTTATGAGTCCCAATATGATATCCGTATTAAAAAAAGGTAAGATTATCAGCGATAAAATGATATGGATATCATTGACACGCCTTGAAATGGATTTAAAGCTTATCGAATACGCCGAACAAAAATTTGAGTTTACAAAGAAAAGTTTTCGTGATTATATGAACGACAAATACCGCTTTACTTTAGAAAATGTTCTCGATAACATTGAGAAAGCCGATATCCCTTTCACGGAAAACTTTAAAAAGCTCGGCGATGCACTTTTGCCGTTTAAAGAGAAAATCCAAAAAATTTATGAAAATGTTTTAAGTGCAAATGATGAAACAATTAAAAACGGCTTGGACTCCGGAAAAATCATAAGAGTTAGTTTGGCAAGAGAGACCGGAAGTGAAATTCGTCCTGAAAGAAGAAACATTGAACCTTCAAAAGCGCCTGTAACCCCTAAATCTGAAGTCATAACTAAGCCTGAACCCGTAACTAAATCTGAACTCGTCCTCAAGCCTGAAGATGTAACTAAGCCTGAAGGGGACGCTGTAATTAAACTTGAAAGTACGGAGATAGCTGAACCTATCACTGATCTGAAAGTCTCCGCCAATGTTGAAGCGTCTGCCGAAAAAAAGTCTGACTCAGACAAAGAGCGCGTGATAAAAGATTACGAAATGCTTATTTCGGATTATGAAGAAAAAATTAAACGCTTGGAAAGAGATCTTGAAGAATATAAGCGGCAACTCGATGAGCTTAGGACTTATTCAGTTGGAAGATACGACAGCGGCGTTAAAGATTTTTTCCATACTTTGAATGATAAGCGTTACGGCAGACCGCTTGATTTTCTTTATAGAACCTTTTTGTTTAACCAGCATCTTGAACCAAATTTACATGGTATTCTTGAAAATTTTTTTATGGCATTGGAAGAAAGCGACATTGAGCCTATCGTACAAATAGAAAAATCGTTACTTGCAGACCCGACGCGTTTGAAAAAGAGTTGTGATTTGGAATTTGATATAAAAGACCTTGTTCCCGAAAAAGTATATTTCAAGTATGTCGGCTGGAAGTACAAAGATGCCGTTATAGAAAAGCCTACTTTGGCGAAAAAAAATGATTAATAAATTAGGCGGTGTTGAATAACGTAAAAAAATCGTTTCAAATTTTGATAACGTTGCAGTAGGAGAGGCGCACAAGGACGTGCGCCGTTGCGCGGGCTCGCAGGACGCGAGTGAGCGCAACTGTTTCTTTTTGCTTAC
>CAJOKY010000249.1 GCA_905235425.1 uncultured Selenomonadaceae bacterium | reverse complement strand
GTCGAAAGTTATTGAGTTCATCAAAAGGCGTAAAAAAAATTTCAGCGTCATTGCCGCATTAAAACTAGCCGAAGGAGTATTAATTTTACTTGCCGCGAAAATTTTGGTAATGCTGATAAATTCACCTGCACCAAAACTTTTTGGCGGAATTTTTTTTATTTGGTCATTGCGGCTTGTACTTGAAAATATCTGCGCGAAAAAATTTTTAAGCTTGTCTGTCGAAGTTCAAACTTCCGTAAGAAAAAAACTGCACGAAGAAATTTTTAGGCGTGAATTTACAAGCGGCGAACTATTAACCGTAATTTTCGACACAGTGAAAACGCTTGACGAATTTTTTACAAAGGTCGCGCCAAATATCGCGTCAATGCTGATTTTACTGCCGCTGTACTTAATCTGCGCGGCGTTTACCGATTGGCTGACGGCGACAATTTTATTTTTAACCCTGCCGATATCGCCACTGCTTTTATATTTAATCGGACGTACGACGGCTGAAAAAAATTTACGCGCGCTGAAGGCGTTGGAGAAATTGAACGGCGAATTTCACGAACTCTTAGCCGCAGTCACAACGCTTAAAATGTTTGGACGCATTGACAGTGCCGCAGTCAAGCTTAAATCAACATCTGAAAAATCTTCTGCCGCAACGCTTGAAGTTTTAAAATTCGCCTTCGTGTCATCATTCGCGTTGGAATTAATCACGACGCTAAGCATTGCGCTTGTCGCCGTAACTTTGGGACTGCGTTTAGTCGCAGGCAGTGTAACTTTCGACGCGGCTTTATTTTTACTGTTAATCGCGCCGGAATTTTTTATGCCGCTTAGAAAATTGGGCGTCGCCTTTCACGTTGCCGTTTCCACAAAAACAGCTTATGAACAACTTCAAAAACTCTTGACGCGTGAAAAAGAAAATGTCGGTGTCACGGAAAAAATTTTAATGCCGCCGTCAATCTTAATAAAAAATGTAAGCTACACTTATCCGAAAAAAAAATCCCCCGCAATACGGGGAGTGACATTAAAATTTCCTGCAGGCAAAGTCACGGCGTTGACAGGCGAATCAGGATCAGGTAAATCGACGCTGTTAAAACTTTTGGCGGGATTAAATTCACCTTCGGACGGCGAAATTTTTTTGAACGATCTGCCAATATCCAAAATGCAACGCGAATCACTAATTTCAAAAATCGCATACATGCCGCAAGCGCCGCACCTCTTCGATACGACGCTTGAAGAAAATTTTTCAATGTGGAATCAGCTTGACGCGTCAAGGCTACGCGAACTTTTAACAGCGTTGAATCTGTCGCTTGACATTACGTCGACGCAAAAATTAAGTCGCGGTCAACTTCAACGCTTGGGATTAATCCGCGCAGTTTTAAAAGATACGCCGATTTTAATTTTGGACGAGCCGACGGCAGGACTTGACGCCGAAACCGAATTAAAAGTTTTAAATCTGCTGAAAAAATTTTCCCTGCGCAAAACTATTATCATTGCCACGCACAGGCAGGCAGTAATTGAATTTGCTGACATTATACTTGAAATTTGAAACTACAACACGTCGGCGAAATGCGGACGCAATTTTTTAAAACACCACGCGCCTATGAACGCTGTAACCGCCGTAAATGCCCAAAAATAAAGCGTTTGATGTTGGTGCTGCCAAAACCATTCATGAGAGATAAAACTCTGCCTGTAGCCTTCAATCAGATAGTACGCGGGGTTTAATTTTAAAAATAAATGATATTCTTCCGGAATAATTTTTAAGCTCCAAAAAATCGGCGTGAACCAAAAACCAAATTGCAGAATCATTGACGCGAACTGTCCCACGTCGCGCAGAAACACCGTAAGCGAACTTGTAAGCCACGATATCCCCAGCGTCAAGCAGATCATCGCGAAAAGGTAGTAGATTATCTGCAGGTTGTAAATCGACACTGAATAGCCGTAGTACGCGAACATTGCGAACAAAACCGCTATGAAAAAGAAATGTACCACGAGTGCCGACATAATTTTTACTATCGGCAAAATTTCCACGCGGAAGACGATTTTTTTAACCAAAAAGCTACTTTCAATTACCGAAGTTGTCGCGCTTAAAATGCCGTCGCTTATGAAAAACCAAGGAAACATTCCGCAGACAAGCCATAATATGAAGGGGACATTATTCACGGGTTGAGATTTAAAGCCGACTTGAAATACAAACCAAAAAATCAGCACGGTTATTGCCGGTTGAATAAAAGCCCATAAAATTCCGAGATACGAGCCTAAATATCGCTGACGAAAATCGCGCTTAGTCATTTGCCAAAGTAATTTTCGATTGTTAATTATATCGAATATCAGCGCCGCCAGCGCTCGAAAATATCGCAAGAAAAAACCTCCGTAGCGAACGCTGAAATTATTTGTCCGTTTTCCACAAATTTAATATTTCATAAATTTTTGATGACGTAGACGCAGGGAAAACAATTTGTTCAGGCTTTAATTTCCAGTAGTCAACAAAATTTTCGGAGAAAATCAAAGTTCCTGTCAGTTTTTCGGCAGAAGATTTAAGCCGTTCAAAGTCTTCAACATTTCTGAACATAAGCCACATTCGCGCTTCGACGTGATAAGCACAGCCTTTAAAGCCGGCTTTTTCGTAAAGAATCTGCGTTGCCTTATTCGTCCAAAAAGTACAATGAATCGGTAAAAGCGCGTAAAACCAATTAGGATTTTTCGGAACTTCTTCACAAATCAGCGTATGCAAGCCCATAACTCCGGTTGGCTTAATAAGCTCTATAATTCTGTCAACGTCGCCGTCAATCCCGTTCAAATGTTCAAACACTGAAGAACTTACGAGAAAATCAAAACTTTTAGGCGAAACTTCTGACAAATAATTTTCATCAAGCGCTTCCATATAAGCATCAAATTTTTTCAGCCACGCCTTACCGATTTTTTTATTCGTCATATCGGCAAGAGTACCGTTACCGGCGCCGTAATCTACCGTCTTCCAATCGGATTTAAAAATTCCGTGCTTGACAAGTTCGCTGAAAAATTGCGATTGAGATTCAAAGCGAATGTATACGTTGGGATCAATATCGGTATAATCAATATCGCCTTTGAAAAGTGCGCTGTGGCATTCGTAATTGAGATCCTCCCACTGTTTACGCGGCATTTCATAAATGGTTTTCGACACTACAAGCCCGCAGTTTTCGCAACAAACATATTCGCAATGATCAACGTGTTTCATTCCAAAATTTTTTTCAAAGTAGGGCGTCATTTCTCCGCCGCATACAAAACATTTCATATAGTTTTAATCCCCTTCATTAAATATTTAATAAATATCCGCCGTCAAGCGAAAAATTTTGTCCCGTAATCCAACCTGCGCGGTCACTCAACAAAAATAAAATTATGCCGGAAATATCTTCCGACTTGCCGAGACCGAGAAGGTAACGCGCAATTTCTTCCTCCGTGACTTCAGATTCATAGGTGATATTGCCGAGCATATCGGTTTTAACCATTGCCGGTGACACGGTATTAACGCGGTGACGGTTACGAATAATTTCCTTAGCAATGGGCTTGACGGCCGCCTTTACCGCCGCCTTAGCCGCTGAATACGCGAACAGGCTTTTTGTACCGAAATCTGCGGCAAGCGAACTCATCAGCACGAAACTTGAACCGGCA
>CAJOKY010000248.1 GCA_905235425.1 uncultured Selenomonadaceae bacterium | reverse complement strand
ATCATAAATTTCAGTGGGCTTGCCGTCGCTTAAAAAAAATCCCGTAGTATACGGGCGATGTGCAACTTTATCAAGTTCGCTTAACCATTCCGGCAAAATTTTAAATTCAGCGGGATTTTCAAAGTATGAATCAATAGCCGCACGATAAGTTTTGACGACGCCCGCCACGTAGTTGACGCTTTTCATACGCCCTTCAATCTTAAGTGACGTGATGCCGCTTTCCAAAACTTTATCAAGGCAGGGCAGTAAACATAAATCCTTCGAGTTCATAATATAAGCGCCGCGCTCATCTTCATTAACATCAAAAAATTCATTTGGTCTTTTCTCTTCGACAAGTGAATATTTCCAGCGGCAAGAATGCGTACATTCACCGCGATTACCGCTTCTGCCTGTCAAGTAATGCGAAAGGTAGCACCGTCCCGAATACGAAATGCACATTGCGCCGTGAACAAACATTTCCAATTCGACGTTGCAACGCGATTTAATTTCTGCAATTTCATTTAAGCTTAACTCACGCGCTAAAACAATGCGACTTGCACCGAGTCTGTGAAAAAAATTTACGGCGCGGTAATTTGTAACGTTGGCTTGCGTGCTTACGTGCAGTGAAAGATTTTTTGTCACGTCTTTGGCTAAATCGAAAACGCCTAAATCCGAAATTAAAACGGCGTCAACTCCGGCGTCGTCCAAAAATTTCAAGTAGGCGGCAAGCTCTTCAAAATCTGCATTACCTGCGAAAATATTTACCGTGACATAAATTTTCTTGCCGAGTTTATGTGTGAAGGCTACGGCTTTTAAAATTTCTTCTTCGTCAAAATTATCACCGTACGCGCGCAGATTAAAATTTTTTCCGCCGATATAAACTGCGTCCGCGCCGTAAATCAAGGCGGCTTGCAACTTTTCAAAATTTCCCGCCGGCGCCAAAAGTTCAATGTCTGATTCGTTCAAAATTTTCACCTAACACATTTCTAGGTTCTAGCTTCTAGGTTTTAGGTTCTAGCCTACCCCCTACCCTCTACCCTCTACTATCTACCTCCTAACACCTAACAGCTAATAGCTAACAGCTAAAAGCTAACAGCTAACACCTACCTATACTGATTCACCAAAACCAAGTGCTCGTCGTATGTATAGGAATAATGATTATGCCCCTGCCTGTCCGCCACGAAGTAAAGATAATCCGTCGGCGCAGGATTCAGCACGGATTCTATCGCGTCCATACCGGGATTGGCAATAGGACCGGGCGGCAAGCCGATATTTTTATAAGTGTTGTACGGCGAATCAATTTCCGTATCCTCAATGGTTAAATCCTCTTTCGGCTCATCAAGCAGGTACTGTAAGCTGGCGTCCGTCTGCAAAGGCATATTCATTTTAAGCCGCTTAAGAAAAACCTGCGCGACAATCGCCCTATCTTCAGAGTAGCGAACTTCCCTTTCAACAAGCGACGCAAGCGTAGTCAAATCGTACAGCGACAATCCCAACTCCTGCGCCTTTTCACGCATAGCAGGCGTTAAGCGCTTGTCAAATTCGCCGGACATTATCTTCAAAATATCTTCAATCGGCGTGTCACTTTCAACAGAGTATGTTTCGGGAAAAAGAAAACCCTCCGCCGCGTAGCGTACATTTTTATGTTTACGCATATAACCATACGGCGCAAAATCCTCCGCCGCCTTCAAAAAATCTTCCTTGTCGATAAGGTCAAGACTGTAGAGACGCTCGGCAATTTCCTTGACGCCAAAACCTTCGGGAATTGTAAAACGGACAAGGTATTTTTCGCCGCTTAACAATTTGGCGAAAACGTCCTCGTCATTCATACCCGTATAAAAAACGTATGTACCGGGTTTCATCTGTCCATCATAACTGCGCAGTCTTGAAACAATTCTGAATTTTAAACTGCTGGCAATTACGTCCTTTGCCTCAAGGATATCGGCAATTTCGGAAGTTGACATACCTTCATTGATTTTCACGTGTACGCGCTGCCCTTCGTTGCCTTCTGAAACTGTCGGCTGAAGGTCACTTTTCGACGTAATTTTTGACGGGTCAACGAAAATTAAAACCGCACCTACTACCGCAATGCAGAAAATTAATCCGCATATTATTGATAAAATATATTTCCAAGACACTTCTGCAAAAATTGAAATAAGCAACTTAAAAGGCGCAAGTAAAATACCGACAAATTTTGATGTTAAGCTTTTTTTTCTGGCACGTCTACTGCCTAAACTGCTTATGTTCGTAACTTTCTTATTAGATTTTTTACTTGAATTGAAAAATGGAAATTTCATTTTCCCACTTACTTAAGGTCTTCTTCGTCCAAGTCGTCAAAAATCATTTCGTCATACGCTTTTTGTACGGCTTCAAATTCTTCGTCCGTCGGCTCAATGTAAATATCTTCGCCGTTTTCGTCTTGTACAATTTTAGCAATGATAACGTCGCCGTCTTCGCAACCGCATTCACACTCTTCATGTTCGTGATCATGTCCGCCGCAACATTCATGGTCATGATCGTCCATTTCGACAAGCAACGCAAATTTGTCGTCGCCTACGGGAATAATCATTTGCTCGACGTAGTAATAAGAGTTGCCTTCGTCATCCGTCATTTCAACTACAACGTCGTCGAAATCTTCATCGTCAAAATTATCTTCATTGTCAACATCAACGTTCGGAATTTCATTTGAAAGATTTTCTTCAATATTTTTTTTCTTAGCCATTAAAATTTCTCCTTTTTTAGCCGGTAGCTTGTAAAACTACTACTCACTAACTTTAGTAAGTAGTAAATAGTAAGTAGTAAGTAGTATCTTAAACTGCTAACTAACTCACTACTGACTACTGACTACTCACTAACTCACTACTCACTAACTCAAACTGTCAAGATAGCCCTGAAGAATATAAACCGCCGCCATTTTGTCAATGACTTTTTTACGCTTTTTTCTGCTTACGTCCGCCGCGATTAAAGATTTTTCTGCGGCAACGGTACTTAATCTTTCGTCCCAAAAAATTTGGTTTACGGCAGGATACGCCGATTGCACTTTAGCCGCAAATTTTCTTACAAGTTCGCAACGTTCGCCCTCTGTGCCGTTCATATTTTTTGGCAGACCGATTATCAGCGTTTCAACTTCATACTGGGAAATTAAATCTCCGAGTTCATTCACGTCATTTTTGTTAGACGTGCGCTGAATTGTTTTGACGCCCTGCGCGGTAAAGCCTAAAGGATCGCTTACGGCAATGCCAATGGTTTTGTCACCTATATCAAGTGAAAGATATCTCAAAATTTTTTCTCCAAATGATTTAAATACGTGCGCACAAGTTCTTCCAAAAGTTCATCGCGTTCAACTTTTCGGATTTTGCTTCGTGCGTCAAGGTGGCTTGTAATGTACGCGGGATCGCCGCTTAAAAGGTAGCCTACCAGTTGATGTACGGGATTATAACCCTTTTCATTCATCGCTTGATAAGCCGTCCTTATGACTTTTTCAGCGCGGTTTTCTTCTGCACCGAGATTAAAAGTCATCGTTTCATCACTAACCACGTAATCACCTCCATTTTAGCTTGTAGCCGGTAGCCGGTAAAACTACTACTCACTAACTTTAGTAAGTAGTAAGTAGTAAATAGTAAGTAGTAAGTAGTATCTTAAACTGCTAACTAACTCACTACTGACTACTCACTAACTCACTACT
>CAJOKY010000247.1 GCA_905235425.1 uncultured Selenomonadaceae bacterium | reverse complement strand
CTTCTTCCGCCATTTTAGGATACATATCCGTCCATTCGTAATTTTCGCCATCCGCCGCATGCAAAAGATTTTCAGCCGTATCGCCCAATTCGCCGAGCGCTTTAAACCAAAGTTTAGCATGCTCCTTTTCATTTTCCGCCGTCTTCAAAAACAGCGCGGCAATTTGTTCATAGCCGTTTTTCTTCGCAACAGATGCGTAGTAGGTGTACTTATTACGCGCTTGTGACTCTCCTGCAAATGCGTCGCGCAGATTCTGTTCAGTCTTCGTACCTTTCAAAGATTTTTTCTCGCCGCCTTCTGCAACGGGTACGACTTTTTCAAAATCAGTCGAAGGGTGCTTGCAAAGAGGGCAAACAAAGTCTGCAGGTATTTCATCGCCGACATATTCATAGCCGCAAATTCTGCAACGCCAAACCGTTTTACCGTCCGCCGTCTTGCCTACGGGCTGAGGTTTCGGCTTAATATGCGCTTGATAGAAATTATAAGTGGTTGACGGCACGTCGGAAAGTTTTTCCATGTCGACAACTTCAGCAATGAAGATTGAATGGGTGTCAAGTTCAACCTGCTGAATGACGTTCGCGCTGATATAAGAGTTTGTACCTTCGGTTACGGCAAGCGTACCGTTGACAGTGCGTTTAACTTTGTCGAAGTTCGCGAATTTGTCAACGTTTTGACCGGATTGAAAGCCGAAATGTTTGAAGAGGTCGAAATTTGCCGACTCGCTGATAATCGACACGGTAAATTTTTTGGACTGCGCAATCATATCATGCGTGAAATTTTTTTTGTTTACGCAGATTGAAATACGGTCTTTTGAAACAGGCGCGGCAGTGACTTGCGTGACTGTGTTAATGATACAGGCGTTGTCCTTGCCGTCAAAATTTGAGCTGAGGACGAAAAGCCCGTATTGCACATTGAATAAAACTTTGCTGTCCATAAAATAAGCCCCCTTAAAAAATTTTTTATGTGAATAAAATAATTTTATCAGCTTTAATGCGGCTTGTAAACGGCAAATTGCTTATACAATTTTGTCAAGTTGGATTTAATCGGCAGGTAAAAGTTAAGCGGCTTTTATTTTGCCTTAACATAAATTTTTCAAGCCCAATCAAATTAAAAGGCGGCATTTTATCCTTTGATTTAATCTTTGCAAGGTGGTAAAATTTTTTTGCCCGCAGGGCTTATATGCGGAAAATTTTTTTAGAAAGGAGAGAGGTTAAATGCAGCTAAAAACAGTAACAAAACGATCGGGTAACAGCGTTGTCTATGACCGCCGCAAGATTTTTAATGCCGTTGCAGGAGCAAATCGCGACGCAACTACCGAAAGGGATAAGCTTAAGCCGGAAGATGTGGAAAGCGTTACGCAGGACGTGGAACGCGCCATTTCAGACCGTGACGGCATCGGCGTTGAAGAAATTCAAAACATTGTTGAAACAACGCTTATGACGCACGGTTTTTTTGACGTTGCCAAACAATACATCGTCTATCGTCATAAACACGCGCAGAGACGCGACGCCAAAAAAAATTTAATGGACACGTACAAAGATATTTTCTTTGCAGATTCGGCAGATATCGATTTAAAACGCGACAATGCAAATATCAATGCAGATGCCTCAATGGGAATTATGCTCAAGCTCGGTACGGAGGGAGCAAAATTTTTCGTCGATAACTACGTTTTGCCTAATGAATTTGCGACGGCAGATAAAGAAAATTGGATTCATATACACGACAAAGATTTTAGTTTGATAACGTTGAACTGCTGCCAAATAGATCTGTTGAAACTTTTTCATGGCGGATTTTCAACAGGACACGGCTTTTTACGCGAACCTAATTCAATTCGCGCATATTCGGCGCTGGCTTGCATAGCTATTCAATCTAATCAAAATGATATGTTCGGCGGACAAAGTGTAAACGCCTTTGATTATGCTATGGCAGAAGGCGTTAGAAAGTCTTTTAAAAAGGCAATAAAACTTACTGTGAAACGCGCCGCCGCATTTTGCGACATTGAACCGAATGAAGAAAAAATTAATCTTGACGTATGCACTTATTCTGAAGGTATAAATTCCGCCGCAGTGGAAAATTTAACCGAAGTTGTCGGTTCAAAAGAACTTGCCGAAAAAGTTTATAAATCAGCTTGCCGGGACGTTGAAGAGGAAACTCATCAAGCAATGGAGGCGTTGATATTCAATTTTAACACCCTCCACAGCCGAGCCGGAGCGCAGGTAGAGTGCCTGACTGCGTAGAAATACGTAGCTTAGAATAAGGCAAAATCGGCAAATACTAAGGATATAAAAATGAGTAAAAATTACTATGCATAAATAATATTCGCGCGTTACAAAGAATCGCCCGTAAGCATTAAACAAAATGCGCCTGAATTTAATTTTTGCGCTGTTACTGTTTCAAGGATTTTGAAAAGAGTTGTTCAGTTTCTGTTGTAAATGACGTTTTTGTTAAACATTTAATATAAAATGGAGTATCGGAAAGAAAATCCGATAGATTTTTTTCAAACATTTCTGAACAGCTTATTCCTAATTATATTCGCGGCTTATTTGACGGCGATGGCAGCATAGTAATCAGAAAAGCTCATACATACGGAACTGCAATGCGTTATTATATCTAAGTTAATGTCGAGGTAATCGCCGCTTAAAAAACGACGACACCGTAGAGCGTAGAGGTGAACCCGCCAAAGCGGAATATAATCCTCCAAGAGTGCCTTACACCTTAACGTAAAGACGAAGGTGAAAACGTACGCCAAACCGAATCTGAATTGACAGATTGATGAAAATGAACGAAAGTTCCGGAGGGCAGGATAAAAAGCCTGCCGGTAATAACAAATGACCCTTCAGCTCAATCAACTATGGCATGGATACAAGTCCCGAAGGCAGATTGGTGATTCGCGAAGTTTTGAACGCCACAGAAGCCGGTCTCGGAAATGGTGAAACGCCGATATTTCCAATTTCCGTTTTTCAGCTTAAATCCGGCGTCAACTACAACATAGACGATCCCAACTACGATTTATTTAGGCAAGCATGCAAAGTAAGCGCGAAACGTCTATTTCCAAATTTTACAAACGTCGACGCACCTTATAATTTGCAATATTACAAGGAAGGTGATTATAACAGCGTTGTAGCAACCATGGGGTGCGCGGACGGTGACGAATTGGTTGCTTATAAATATCGCGATAAATTTTATTGTGAAGGCATTAAACGACTTTGGAAGAGAATTGATGCAGATATTTTGAGGCAAAATTTAAGTGATTATAAAGTTCCGAACAGTTTGGAAGTTTGGGACGGCGAAAACGGCTTTGTCGAAGTTAAAACCGTAATAAAAAATCCCGACATGGGGAATTGGGTGCGCATAAAATTCAATAACGGACGTTCAATTTTGGTTACTGAAGATCATCCGCTTTATACAGAAAACCGCGGTCGTATTACGGTTAATAAACTTAAAATCGGCGATACCGTTAAAACTTATTATAATTTGCCAATTAAAAATTCCAATGACGCCATAACCGATATAAATTTGGCATATATTCTCGGATTTATCATAACAGCCGGAAATTATTCGCATGATATTTGCGTAGCTCTTGATGGACGTACAGAATTTGATATTGCAGAAAAATATATCGAATGCGTTAAGAAAGTTTGGAATTTTGATTGCCACATACAGCATT
>CAJOKY010000246.1 GCA_905235425.1 uncultured Selenomonadaceae bacterium | reverse complement strand
ACCCGCGATTAATCCCGGTCCGCGTCAACTTATAAAAAATATCGCCGCTGAATTTAAGATAACCGGTCTTGAAATTGAGATTTCCATTCCTGCCGGCGTCGAACTTGCTAAGAAAACTTTAAATCCAATTCTCGGCATTGAAGGCGGCATTTCGGTTATCGGTACTACCGGCGTACTGCGTCCAATGTCTGAAGAGGCTTTTAAAAATTCTCTCGTGCCGCAAATAGACGTTGCCGTTGCCAACGGTTTTACGACGTTGATATTTGTACCGGGCAAAATTGGCGAAGTCACCGCGCAGAAAATCGGCTTTAACCCTCAAGCAATTGTACAGACCAGCAATTTCATAGGGCATATGCTTGACGCGGCGGCGGAAAGAAATGTTGCCGAAATAATTTTGTGCGGACATATCGGCAAGTTGGTGAAAGTGGCGGCGGGAATTTTTCATACGCATAACCGCGTTGCTGACGGCAGACTTGAAACATTAGCCGCGTACTCTGCCGCAGAAGGGTTAAGCGCCGTTGAAGTGCAAAAAATTTTAAATGCGGCAACTACAGAAGAGGCGGCGGAAATTATTTCTGCAAACAATTTAAATCGCGTTTACAAAAAAATTGCCGCCCGTGCCAGTCTTCGCGCCGAGCGATACACATTTCAAAAAATTCATATCGGTACAATTTTGACGAATTACGCAGGTGAAATTTTAGGCACTGATGATCTTGCTGAACAGATAATTTTCAATCTTGAAAAAAGAACTCACGTATTGATTTAATTTTATTCAAAAAACTTTCATCCGCCCCGACGGTGAAAGTTGACTTTTGCCCAAAATCACCTCTTTTTTGCCATTTTTCAATCAGTACACTCAAGCAATGGTTGAAACACGCATTTTTAAGGCAATTTTAACGTTGCTTTTAGACAAAAATGTTATATAAAGAAGTTGCCTGAACAAAAATCACGCAATAGTTGTAAAATCCTTTATCCGGCTCGGGGGCGTTTTGACGCTTTTCCCTTTAAATTCAATCAATGGTTGATGTTAGAACATTTTATGAAATTTTACAAAGTATTTTTGTAGCAAAATGTTATAGAAGGATGATTTAGCTGAAAAAAATCTGTACAAAATTTCATAATCAATCAATGGTTGTAAAATTCCTTATCCGGCTCGGGGGCGCTTTGACGCTTTGCCCTCAAAAAAGCAAGCGATTCAATCAATAGTTGAATCATCATTGAACTTGCTGACGGTCAATTTTTTGCCGTCTGTCCGAAATTTTATTAATCCGTCGATATCGGTACGAAAAATTTTTGCGCCGCACCTTTCAAGATTCTCTAAAACTTCTGCGCGGGGGTGACCAAAATTATTTCCGTAGCCGACGCTGATAACCGCGCACTTGGGATTAACCGCCTGCAAAAATTCCATACTCGAAGAAGTCTTACTGCCATGATGACCTACTTTTAAAACCGTGCTTGAAACGTCAATGCCTTCACGCAGTATTTCATTTTCGTTTTCAATGATTAAATCGCCGGTTATCAGAAAAGTTACAGCACCGTAACGAATTTTGTAGACATTTGAAATTTCATTGCCTGTACCGACATTTGGCGCAAAAATTATATCAACTTCCACGCCGTCAATATTAAAAACTTCGCCGCGTTTACCTGCGCGCAGATTGTTCAAAGAATTTTCGCTTATGCCGAAAACCGCCGCGTACTCTTCTTTAGGCTCACCTGCCGTAATAATTTCGCGTACCGGCAATTTTTTAATTACAGCACCTGCGCCGCCTGCATGGTCTTCGTGTCCGTGCGTCAAGAAAATGCATTCGACTTCCCTCACGCCTTCGTGCTTAAGGTACGGTACAACGACGCGCTCGCCGATATCAAAAACTTTTTCGCGTACGCCGCCGGTATCGAAGATTAAACACTTTCGGTGCGGCGTCATCACTACCGCGCAGTCACCTTGTCCCACGTCGATAAAATTTACTTCCAAGTCACCGCTCGGCTTGAAGTTAAAAATTAACGCGATTATAAGCAGAATCAAAATTTCTGCGCGGCGAAAAATTATTGTCAAGTAATAAAAAAATCCTGCCGCAAAACCCAACGTCGGCATTTGAATGGCGCTGAAAGGTAAATTTGCAAAGAGCCTGTTAAGTTCCGCACTTATGCCGAAAATCAGCGCTTCGCCTACGAAAATTAATTTGCCGATAAATGGAATTATCAGCGCGATTATGCCGCCTAAAAGTCCGCCGACAATTACAAATTCCAGAAACGGCATTACAAATATATTTGAAAGCACGGAGCTTAATGAAACTTGATTGAAGTACCAAATAATTATCGGCAAGCTTGCTATCTGCGCGGAGAGTGTCATTGCGGCGGGGTATGATATCCAACGTGGCAAGCGGTACATTAAACTTCGCAGATCGTTTGCAATGTACATAAGCCCTGCCGTCGCGCTGAAGCTTAGTTGAAAGCTTATGTCGAAGATTAAAAGCGGCTTTACGATTAGCATTGTCAGCGCGGTTAATGATAAAAGCCTTGCGCCTATCGCCTTAACTTCAAGCGCCGTTGCCGTGAATACCAAAATTCCCATAAGCGCGGAGCGTATTACCTGCGGCAGGACGCCGGAAAGCAGCGTGTATGTGCCGATTACGAAAATTCCCAATGCCAATGTTGCACTGCGCGGAAATTTTAATAATAAGCATAAATACGCCGTAGCCGCCGCTAAAAGTGTCATATGCGAGCCGCTGACTGATAAAATATGAACAATGCCGGTAGTTTGAAAATCTTCTACCAATTCGGGATTCAGTCCCGCGTAGCCGCCGAACAGCATGGCGAAAATTGCCGCCGCGTCTTCGCTTGACATTACGCCTGCCATTGATTCACGGTAATGTTGACGAATTGCCGCGACAAGGCGTAAAAATTTCGTCCACAAATTGCCGTCGACGCTTTCAATTTCAATGCCGCCTTTACCTGCCGACATTCGCGCAGTTATGCCGTCCGACTTCATGCGCGTTACGCCGTCAATCTGTCCGGGATTATTGTAATTGGTTAAAAGCTTTACGTTGCCTTCTGCTGAAACTTTATCGCCTATTCGCGCAGGTTCAAAAACGCCGTCGCTGTTGTACGCCGTCAAAATTATTGCGCCGCTTGTCGGTACGTTGCCGCCTTTCATTTTTACCGATTCCACGTCTACGATTAAGCGTTGCTGATATAAATTATTCGGCATAAATTTTGTAGACGGCTCTTCACGTACAGTTCCCGTGACGGCAAGGCGTTGACCTTCAAATTTTGAAATGTCGTTAGGCGGCAGATTGTCAACTGAAAAAAATCTCACTGCGCCGAGTGCAAAAAAAAATTATCGGAAAGATTATCTTTGCAGTGACAGAAAAATTTTTCTTCCACGTAAAAATAATTCCGATAAAAATACCCGCCGCGCAGATTTCAAGTAAAACTTTTACAGGCGGCTGAAAATGCTCCGTGAAGATAATGCCTGCCGCCAATGCCGCAAGTAACCAATTCAGAAACGTGTTTGAGATTTTGATTTTCATTGAAGTTTTAAAAATCTATTGTAAAGTATTAGGCGCAACCGTTATTGAGAACTTATAAAAAGCTACAAACTTTTATGTCCCATTCCTGCTTCACCGCGTCCGCTTTTGCCTTAGCTACTCACGTTTTCTTGACGCTCCACAGGCTTGAATTCCCCGCTAACG
>CAJOKY010000245.1 GCA_905235425.1 uncultured Selenomonadaceae bacterium | reverse complement strand
GTTTCAAAATGACTTCGGACTTTCTGCGAACTTCTACGCCGACTTCATTTTTCAAGTTGCGAATAACTTTCACGGCGTCTATTATCAAATTCATTGAGGATTCGGCTTTATCGTCCACCGTGCCGCCGTTAAACCATTTGGCAAGCATTATCGAGCCTTCGACGTTGGGAAGTTTTTGTCTGATAACTTCTGTTAAAAACGGCATAAAGGGGTGAAGTAAGCGCAAAGATTTTTCCAGCACGAAATTCAGCACGTAAAGCGCGGTTGACTTAGATTTAGCGTCGTCGCCGTACAGCCGCGCCTTTGTCATCTCAATGTACCAATCGCAAAATTCCGACCAAATAAATTCGTACATAAGCCGCGCAGATTCGCCGAGTTCAAACCTGTCAAGATTTTCAGTCACAAGTTTAGCCGTACGATTGAGGCGGGAGATAATCCATTTGTCGGCAAGGGTTAAATCTTCGTCGGCAGGTTTAAAATTGGCGTCGAAGTTTTCAAGATTCATCAGCAAAAAGCGGGACGCATTCCAAATTTTATTTGCAAAATTCCGCGCAGATTCAACGCGTTGCCAAGAAAATCTTAAATCGTTACCCGGCGTGTTACCGGTGACAAGCATAAAGCGCAGGGAGTCAGCGCCGTACTTGTCGATAACTTCAACGGGATCAATGCCGTTGCCCAATGACTTCGACATTTTACGACCAAATTCGTCGCGTACAAGCCCGTGAATGAAAACGGTTTTGAAAGGTACGTCGCCTTGAAATTTCAGCCCCATCATAACCATGCGCGATACCCAAAAGAAAATTATGTCGTAGCCGGTGACAAGCGTTGACGTGGGATAAAATTTTTTGAGTTCCGGCGTATCTTTTGGATATCCCATTGTTGAGAAGGGCCATAACGCCGAGCTGAACCACGTATCCAAAACATCTTCGTCCTGCCGCAAATTTTTACCGTGACAATGCGGACACTCTTCGACATTTTCAGCAACCGTCATTTTGCCGCAATCGTCGCAGTACCAAGCGGGGATTCTATGACCCCACCATAACTGCCGACTTATGCACCAATCACGAATATTTTCAAGCCAGTTAATATAAATTTTAGTGAAACGCTCCGGCACAAATTTAAGCTTGCCGGTTTTAACGGCGTCAATGGCAGGTTTAGCCAGCGTTTCCATTTTCACGAACCACTGATCACTTACAAGCGGCTCAATCGTCGTACTGCAACGCGAACAGTGACCTACGGCGTGTTCGTGTTCTTCCGTCGACACCAAGACGCCCGCCGCCTTCAAATCTTCGACAAGAATTTTTCTGCATTCGTAGCGATCTAAGCCGGAGTACTTGCCTAAACCTTCCGCCATCGTGCCGTTATTGTTTATAACCTTAATCTGCGCGAGGTTATGACGAAGTCCCATTTCAAAATCGTTTGGATCGTGCGCAGGCGTGACTTTGACGGCGCCTGTACCAAATTCTTTGTCAACGTATTCATCGGCGAAAAGCGGAATTTCGCGGTTGACAATCGGAAGAATTAAAGTGCGTCCGATAAATTTTTTATAGCGTTCGTCGTCAGGGTGAACGGCAACGCCTGTATCGCCGAGCATTGTTTCAGGACGCGTTGTCGCAATTTCTATGTATTCGTCGCTGTCTTTGAACTTGTAGCGCAAATGCCAAAGGTGACCTTGCTCGGTTACGTGATCAACTTCGATATCGGAAATTGCCGTGTTACAATTTGGACACCAATTCGTGATTCTGTTGCCGCGATAAATCAAGCCTTCGTTGTACAGCGTAATGAAAACTTTTTTGACTGCGGCGGAGCAACCTTCGTCCATAGTGAAACGTTCGCGATCCCAATCGCAACTTGCGCCGAGCGTACGCAGTTGGTACATAATTCTATTGCCGTACTTTTCTTTCCACTGCCAAACGCGCTGTAAAAATTTTTCGCGTCCCAATTCGTAGCGGTTAGTACCTTCTGCGCGGAGAGATTCTTCAACCTTAGCTTGAGTGGCAATTCCGGCATGGTCACAACCCGGCATCCACAGAGTATTAAAGCCGCGCATACGGTGATAGCGAATTAAAATATCTTGTAACGTCTCATCAAGCGCGTGCCCCATATGAAGTTGCCCCGTGACATTGGGCGGCGGTATAACAATGCTGTAAACTTCGCCTTCTCTGTCTGCCGTCGTATGAAAATTTTTATCTGATTCCCATTTTGCATAAATTTCTTTTTCAAAATTCTGCGGTTCGTAAACCTTAGGAATATTTTTTTCGCTCAAAATTTTTTCCTCCATTAGCGGTTAGCGGTTAGCTGTTAGCTATTAGCTGTTAGCTTTTAGTATAGCCTCTAACACCTACTCACTACTCACTACTTACTACTTACTAATATTCTCTGAAACGTACGAAGTTGAACACGGAAACGCGCTTTGTACTGCCGTCCGATTCGGTAATTTCAGATACAACGCGTTCACTTGTCGCCGCCATTACCGGAATGCCGCGCTTTTTCAATTCCTCCGCCATTGCAACGGTGTAGTTAAATTCACCTTGACAAAGTACGGCGGCAGGATTCAATTTTAAAATGTCCTGCAACTGATTTAAAACCATTTCGTGAACTGCGGCGGTATCGATATTTGGCGGCACTTCGGGAAAAGGCATGTCAACAATTTTGCCGATTTTTTCAGCCGCGTTTTTCTGTTCGACGCTCCACTTTGCCGAAGGGTGATTGGTGTGATTTATGAAAACTTTGTCCATTTGCTACCTCGAAATATTTTTTTCAGCGTCTTCAATTTCGTCAAGACCGGCGATCATAAAACGTTCCAACGATTCGGCAGTATCAAAGTTTGCGGTATTGTTAGCGTGATTGCTGTTGTTTCTCTCGTCCTTCAAGCGAAAGTACTTTTTCATAATGTCGAAAAATTTTTCTTCCTGAATGTTGAGCGAAAAAATTACATTGTCCAAAAAATATTGCAGGCGCGAAATTCTCGCGTCAATTTTCAATGTTGGGAAATTTTCCTTAATATCTTTTGCTGACATATTTACCAAGTAGTTGAACAAAGTTTTTCGGCGTTGAGTATCGTGTGCTTGAGTTTCAAGCGTCTCTCTTATTATGTAAATAATTCCGGAAATGGGTTCAAGTTCATCCGCCGAAAGGTCAAGTAAAATCTGCGGCTCTTTGTAAATTTTATCCAACAGTTCAAATTGCGCGCGCAGAGTACTTTCATACGGCATGACATCTTCAATAGTAAAATTTCTCGGCGGATGTATGAAGTAGACAAAAGTTTGTCGCCAATCTTCATAATTGAATGTGCCTTGCTTAATTGAAGTTATGGCATTTTTTATCAGCGAAATGTACGTTGTATTGTAGGCGCTATTTTTAGCATTAATTTCCGCGCCGAGTTTTTTAATTTCGTCGCTGTTGTTAAGGTATTCCGCCAAAAGATAAAACCAGCGTCTTCTGTTATCGCCTTTCAGCGCTTTATCCAATTTCTGCGCTTCGTCTTTACGTTGCTTAATAAAATTCTGTTTGCCGAGATATTCGGGTACATGCTCCGTGTAAAGCGTAAGTGCTTGTTGCAAGTAGCCGTGCTTAATGCACCAACGAATAATTTGCAAATCATTTTCGCCGCGCGTGGAAATCAGCAAATCATATTTTTCACGAATTTTGTCGATAAGTCGCGCCATAAAAATATCGTGAATATTTTGCGGATCGGCTTTAAAATCATTAATAGCGTCGTGAAGTTTTTCAATAGCTCTTTTGAAATCGCCGTAGCGACAAAGCTTGA
>CAJOKY010000244.1 GCA_905235425.1 uncultured Selenomonadaceae bacterium | reverse complement strand
GGGGGGGGGTAGCAGACATTATCAGCGTCTTGAAAGAAGTGAAACGCGTCAACTACGAAAAAATTTTACAAAAATTGGCATCAACGTTGCTTGCAGGTTTTAAGGCTGATAATCTGAAAAATTATTTCGCCGACATACAAACCCGAACGCAATATTTCGGTACGCTTGAAAGATTTATGAACATTGCGCCGCCGAATTTTTATCAAGGCAAGGTTGAAACTTTCTTGACGTGTTTTGCGCTGAGTTCGTACTTGAAGAAAAATTATTTAGACGAAGTGTCAGGCAGTTTATTTCAGGATTTTTCGATTCAAGCCATTTGCAGAAGTTTGGCATTTGGTTTTGGTATGGTGGAATGGAAACTTTTGGCTAAGGAGTTGCCGAATATCTTGGTATTGCCGCTACCTGCCGTAAATATTCTTCGTGCAACGCTTTTTGAAATTATTCCGCAGATTATGAATCGTTTAAGAGTTTACGACATGCAGGCGTGGCGTGAATTTGTAGATTTGGACGATCTCTTAAGAATGCTGAAAGTTTTTGACAGCTACAATCATAAGTGAGGTGATAAAATGGGCGTCGACAAAAATTTATTTCTCTACGACTTAGCAGCAGTGGCGATTATGAAAAACGAGGCTCCGTATGTGAAGGAATGGCTGGATTATCACCTTTTGGCAGGCGTCAAGCATTTTTTCATTTACAATAACGGCAGTCCCGATAACCAGAGTGAAGTCATTCAACCTTACATTGACGCGGGGCTTGTAACATATATTGATTATCCGGGACAGGCGCGACAGTACGAGGCTTATAATGCGGCGGTACGTGATTATAAATTTTTTTGTCGATACATGGCATTTATCGACGGCGACGAATTTATTTTTCCAAAAAACTATAAAAGCATTGTAGACGTGACGGACGAAGTTTTAGCCGATAAACCAAATGCGGCGGCTCTTTGTGCTAATTGGCGCTTTTACGGTTCAAATCACCAAGAAAAATTTGAAGATCGTGACCTTACAGAAAGGTTTACGCGCTGTTCAAACGGCGCCGACAAACACGTTAAAAGCATTGCCAATCCGCGCAGAATAGATTTTTTCTTCAACCCGCACTTTGCAATATATTTTCAACCTTATTTTGCAGTAAATGAACGCGGCGGCGAAGTTCACGACGCTTTTAATGAACCGGCTACGGCTGATAAAATTGTCATCAATCACTACTACATGAAGTCACGAGAAGAATTTGAAGGCAAATTTCAGCGTGGCACGGCAGATGCCAAGTACAATGTTTATACTTCCGAAATGTTTTCTCATGAAAAATATAATGAAGTTTTTGACGACAGCATTTTAAAATATCGTGACGCGCGTAAAAATTTATTGTTGCATAACGGTGACATCATAGAAATTTTTGCCGAGATGAACTTTCCGAATTATGAAAGACTTTTGAAGGCGGTAACGTCAAACTTACTGCCCGGCTTTATGGAAGATGACACTAAAACATTTTTTGACAATCCCAAAAACCGCTTTGAATACTTCGCAATGCTGGTAAAATTTTTCTCCATAGCGCCGGAAGATTTTTTCAAGGGCAGGACAGAAATTTTCTTGACGTGCTTGTCAGTAAGTTCATTTTTGAAGGATAATTTTGTGGACGAGGAATTAGGCAGTTTGCTTGAGGAATTTTCACTGAATGCCTTGTGTAAAAGTTTGTCGGCAGGCGTCAATTCATATGAAATCCGGCTTTTTGTACGCGAACTGCCCCAAATTTTGTCGTTGCCATATCCCGCAGTAAATGAACTTCGCTCAGCGTGCTTTAAACTCATTCCGCAGTTAATGGATAATTATAAAACTTACAATGCCGCTGATTGGCTGAATTTTATTCATATGGATTATATTTTAAATATGCTTAAAACTTTTAAAAATTCTAATAACCAAACGTAAAACGCACATAAAATAAAAAAATTATGTGAAAACATAACATAAAATTAATTTAGAGAGGTGAAGTTTTTATGGACAACAGTAATGTCGAACATAATTCACAAAACATTTATTATCGCTCAACGGTAGGCGCGGCAGAGTCAGGCAGCACCGTAAGGCTCGGTATTCGCTTAAAAACTGAAGAAAAAATCAGACAGGTTTTGTTGCATACGTGGGCAGAAGGCAACGGCGAACAGTGGACAGACCTTTCGACGCGCGATAAAGACGATGCGCCGGAAAAATTTTATTCTATTGAATGGAAATTGCCGGAAAAAGGCGGCTTGGTGTGGTACTACTTCATAATCGTTACAGCTGACAGAACATATTACTACGGCAACAATATTGAGCAACTCGGCGGCATTGGTCAGCTTTATTATGACTACGCACCGCCCGCCTTCCAAATTACCGTGTATCGTAAAGGCGCGAAAACTCCCGATTGGTTCAAGCATGCCGTCATGTACCAGATTTTCCCCGACAGATTTTTCCGCGCAGGTAACGAGATTGTCGAAAAGCGCGGCGCTGTATATCACGGCAGTTGGAAGGACGAGCCCTTTTATCACCGCGACCCCGTTACAAATGACGTGCTGTATTATGATTATTACGGCGGAAATCTGCGCGGAATTGAAAGTAAGCTTGATTACCTTAAGGATTTAGGCATTTCCGTAATTTATTTAAATCCAATATTTGAGTCTGAAAGCAATCACCACTACGATACAGGCGATTATCATAAAATTGACGTAACACTTGGCACGGATGAAGACTTTAGGCATTTGATAAATACCGCGCGCGAAAAAGGTATAGCGATAATTCTTGACGGCGTTTTCAGTCACACCGGCAGTGATTCAATTTATTTCAATCGCAAAGGCACTTATAATTCTGTCGGCGCATATCAGTCAAAAGAGTCTCCTTACCATGACTGGTACATTTTCCGCAATTTCCCCAATGATTATGAAAGCTGGTGGAACTTTGCCAACCTGCCGAATATCAAGGAAGATACGCCGTCGTACATGGACTTTATCATAAGAAACAGTGACAGCGTACTTCATCATTGGATGCGTGAGGGAATTGCCGGTTGGCGTCTTGACGTTATCGACGAACTTCCTCCCGAATTTTCGCAGGCGTTTTATTCCGAGCTGAAAAAAATAAATCCCGATGCCGTTATGATCGGCGAAGTATGGGAGGACGCGTCGAATAAGGTTGCTTACGGCGTACAGCGTCAATATTTCTGCGGCTGTGAAATGGATTCGTCAATGAACTATCCTTTCCGCGAGCATATGTTTGACTTTATCTTAGGTCAGACTGACGGCAAGACATGTATGCGGCGGCTTGAAAGTCTGCGTGAAAATTATCCTAAAGAAAATTTCTATTCGACGATGAATTTAATTGCAAGCCATGACATTTTGCGCCCCGTGACTGTTTTCGGCGAAGCGCCTTTCAACGGCAATATGTCGGAAAGCGATCAGATTAAATTCAAGCTTGACGCAGAAGCTGAAAAACTCGGCAAGGCGCGTCTTAAAATGGCGGCGTTATGGCAAATGACTTATCCCGGCGTACCCTGCGTGTATTACGGCGATGAAATAGGTTTACAAGGCTTTAAAGACCCGTCGAACCGCCGCCCGTACGATTGGGAAAACGGCGATACCGAACTGCGCGAGACGTACAAAAAATATATCGCCGCACGCAATGACAATGTGGTTTTGCAGACGGGCGAATTTTTGCCTCTGCCTTCGTATGACGATATTTTTGCCTATGCTCGCTATTCGCAACGGTCATGACGTATTCGGTCAAGAGGCTAAAAATGACGCGTACCTTGTGGCGTTTAACCGTTCGCGCTATGAATCAAGAGGGGTTTCATTTGACGTAAGCGATTTTGCCAATGGCGTATTTGTTGATGCGTTTGATGAAAATAGAAAATTCCCCGTGACACGTAAACGCGTAAACTTTGAACTCAAGCCGCTTGAAGGCGTTTTACTGCACCACGTACCGCCACAGCAACACTACGACAGACGCGCAGGAATTTTACTGCATCCTACGAGCTTGCCTTCCAAATACGGCATTGGTGATTTAGGACACGAGGCATTTGAATTTGTCGACTACCTTAAGGCGGCGGGACAAACTGTCTGGCAGATTTTGCCGCTTAATCCCGTAGGCTTCGGCTATTCACCGTATCAATCGCCGTCCGCCTTCGCCGGAAATCCAATGTTAATTTCCATTGACAAGCTGATTGAAGAAAATCTTTTAGCCGAATCAGACGCACAAGTTACTAAGCCGTTTAACGCAGACAGAGTAGAATTTGAGCGCGTCGGCTTGCTGAAATCTGCGGCATTGAAAAAGGCGTTTAAAAACTTTAAAGCGCGTCTTGCCAATGACGAGGGGTTAAAGGCTGATTTTGAAAAATTCCGCGCAGAAAATTCATTTTGGCTTGAAGATTATGCCCTTTTCACCGCGCTTAAGATTAAGTACGAAGACCTTGAGTGGAATCAGTGGGACGAAGATATTAAAAATCGCGATACCGCTGCGCTTAAAGAAGTTGCCGCGACGTTGACAGATGAAATTTTGTACACGGAATTTGAACAGTACATTTTCAATGCGCAGTGGCAAAAACTTCACTCCTACGCAAATGAACGCGGTATACAAATTTTCGGCGATATGCCTATTTTCGTGGCAGGTGACAGCGCGGATGTTTGGGCTAATCAAAAACTTTTCCAACTTGACGAAGACGGCAGGGCAAAGAAAGTTGCAGGAGTTCCGCCGGATTATTTTTCTCCTACCGGTCAACTTTGGGGAAATCCCTTGTACGATTGGGACGCTATGGAAGAGGATAATTACAGCTGGTGGAAACTGCGCTTTAAGCAGATTTACAAGTTGGTTGACATTGTGCGCATTGACCATTTCAGAGGTTTTGAGGCGTATTGGTCGGTTGACGGCGACGCGGAAAATGCTATGAATGGCGAATGGATTAAAGGACCGGGCAAACCTTTCTTTGACGTTATCAAAAAAGATCTCGGCGACGCGCAGATTGTTGCGGAAGATTTAGGCTTTATCACCGACGACGTTGAGCAACTGCGTCAAGACTGCGGTTTTCCAGGCATGAAGATTTTGCAGTTTGAATTGGTATTTAATGAAGACGGACGCATAGGATTTTTGGCGCCGGAAAACAGTATCACGTACACCGGCACGCACGATAACAATACGGTTGTCGGCTGGTACATGGAGGACGTTGACAATTTAAGCAAGGCGACAATCGCGGCACTTCTCGGCGCTGATGTACGCAGACCTGATGACGTTTGTCAAAAACTGATTGAATTTGCATACGCCTCTGATTCGCGCTTTACGATTGTTCCCATGCAGGACGTTTTAAAACTCGACAGTAAAAGCCGTATGAATACGCCCGGTACCGTTGGTACAAATTGGGGCTGGCGTCTTAAGCCGGATTACAAGCTTGATTCGGACGCGGGCAAGTTGAAGGCGCTTTGCCAAAAATATTTGAGATAGGCGTTAATAATCTGTAATAATCTGAAAAAAGGAAATTTAGAGTAGGGAGTAGAAAATATCACCTACTCTTTTTTAATTGGGATTAGCGATTAGCTTTTAGCTTTTAGCGATTAGCGATTAGCAATTAGCGATTAGCAATTAGCTTGTAAATATATCTGCTACCAGCTAACGGCTAATGGCTAACGGCTAATAGCTACCGGCTAACGGCTAACGGCTAACAGCTAACAGCTAACATGGAGGTTTTAAAAATGATTAATGCAGTAGAAAATTTGGATACATCAGATGGTATCAAATTCACCGGCAAAGAGGACACGTATACTTTCAGCGCGTCTGAATTGAAGATTTTGGCAATGGAAATTAACGATATGAGTATTGAAGGCAAAAAGATTGACCTTGATAAAGCGGTACACAATGCGCGTTATTTTGCGGAAATTGACAGACGAATTGCCAAAGTTAGAAATGGAAATTACGTAGAACACGAACTTATTGAGGTGGAAAATGCCTAATCGCTGGGACGACAAAGCGTGGGAAGATTACGTCGATTGGCAAGTAACCGATGCCAAAATTGCCCAACGTATAAATGCGCTTGTCAAAGACATACACCGTAACGGTCCTTCAAAAGGTATTGGTAAACCGGAAAAATTAAAACATCGTCGGGGATGGTCGCGCCGTATAACAGATGAACATCGCTTAGTTTATGATATTGACGACCGCAATGACGTATACATTATTGCTTGCAAAGGTCATTACGAGTAAAAAATTTTTTTTAAGGGGGTGATGCCGCGCCGTAACGGTTGCGCTCCGATCTGCCGATAAATATTTTTTTAATTTTTAAGAGAGGTGAACACGCACATTGAAAGTAAAAACTTTTTTTTATGCATTTATTTTAGTTTTACTTACCGAAATTTTTTTAAGTGCACCTTCTACAGGTGAAACAAAATCAAAATCAGAGTTGGATAAAATTTTGTATATTCCGCACGACAACAGACCGATAGTCAATCAGCAGACCGTTGAAGTTGTCGAACGCGCAGGTTATCAAGTCATTATGCCGCCGCAGGAACTTTTGGGCAATCGCGACGATTTAGGTCATCCCGATAAACTTTGGGATTGGCTTGATAAAAATGTCGGCAAGGATATTAAAGCCGCCGTCATTTCTTCTGACTCAATGCTTTACGGCAGTCTTGTAGGTTCACGTAAACATTATTACGGCAAGCAACTTGTATTGGAACGTGCGGAACTTTTCAAAGAGTTTTGCGAAAAGCATAAAGGCATGCCGGTATACGTTTTCGGCTCGGTAATGCGTACGCCGCGAACAGGTGAGGCGTCGGGGTATGAAGAGCCGGACTATTACAGAAATTACGGCACGAATATTTTTCGCTACACTTCCCTTGTCGACAAGCGCGAATTGGCAGGTTTAACGCCGCGCGAAGAAAGAGAATTTAATTTTCTCACGCATTTAATACCGGAAAGGGCGCTTAAAGATTGGTTAAGTCGTCGTGAAAAAAATCTTGCGGCTAATCAAAAATTAATTGACATGGTGCGGGTAAATCTGTTCGACGGGCTTATACTCGGACGTGACGATAACGCGCCGTATTCACAGACGCATATGGAAGGCAGGAACTTGCAACGTTACGGTATAAACATTGACCAACGCCGCTACCAGACAATCGCCGGCATTGACGAGGTAGGTTTAATGGTATTGGCTCGCGCGATTAATGACCTTACAAAAACTTCGCCGACAATTTTCGTAAGCTACAATTTAGGCGCCGGTCCCAACATTATCCCTTCATATTCCGATGAAAACATTGACAAGACCATTAATGAAGAAATTGTAGCTACCGGTTCGCGCAGAATCAATGATCCTTCCCGCGCAGATTTTATTTTTGCAGTGAATACTAATCCCAACGGTATTACCTACGAGGCGGCAAGTTCACTTAATAACGGCACCGACCGCGACGGTACAAGTTACTTTGTCAATACCGTGAAAAATTATGTAAACGGCGGACGTCCCGTAGTAATTGGGGATATCGCCTTTGCTAACGGCTCTGACAACGCGCTTATGCGTCATCTTAAAAACAACGATTTACTTTTCAAACTTCACGCATACGCCGCATGGAATACGCCTACAAATGCATTGGGATTTGCTCTTGCTACCGGCATTTTGGCAAAAAATATGAAGCTGTCCGATAAAAGACAACTTCTCTTGACGCGCTATATTGATGATTGGGCTTATCAAGCCAATGTTCGCGGTATGGTTAAATCTCAACTGCGTCAACGCGGACGCGAAGGGTTTTTCTTTGCTCTTAATGATGAAAAATCTTTTGCCGCTGAACAATGCCGTACCTTAATGCAAAATTTTGTTGCTCAAAATTTGAATAACGTGAATTTTGACGGCGGCTTTAAGGTTACCTTCCCTTGGAACAGAATGTTTGAATCCGATATTTCTTTCAAAGTTAAAAATTAATTCAGGGCAAAAAAAATGGCAGGGGTAGCTGGACTCGAACCAACGCATGCGGGATTCAGAATCCCGTGCCTTACCAACTTGGCGATACCCCTGCATCGCTCTGATTTATAGATGATACACTTTACTAAAAATTTTGTCAACCTTTGAATAAAAATTTTACAGCCGAACTCTATCACCGACTTCAATAAACTTTTCTATTCGTCACGCATGATGAAAATTTTTTCAATCTGCGCGGCGATTTTTTTAGTGTTATGAAATTTGTTTAAGTAATCTTCTGTAATTGTTAGTTACATTTACAACGTACTGGCGAGTTTCATTAAAATTTGGCACGCCGCCTGACTGTATTACAGCCTGCGGACCGGCATTGTACGCCGCCAGTATGTCAAAGAGTATTGTCCATAACCGGCAAATCTGTTCAGCTGATTTTTTAAGTAGATCGTACCGCCCATAATATTTTCCAAAGGCTTGTAGGGATTGACGCCAATCATTTTTGCTGTATCCGGCATTAGCTGCATTAACCCTATCGCACCTGCAGGACTGAGGGCTTTAAAATTAAATCTGCTTTCAACCTCCATTAATGCCGTTATCAGCAACGGATGTACTTTATAAGTATCAGCCGCGTGCATAATTGCCGCCGCTATCCATGAACTTTCTTGCGCATTACTGTTGTAATGGCTTATTTCTTGAAAAATGACTTCGTACACTTCCGCCGCATTTGCTTTCGACGCGCTGACATTTAACAATGTAAATGAAATCATCAGCGCAATTAAAAAATTTCTCAAATTATTCACCTTCCATATTTTTTATTTTAATAGAAGTTGGCAATATCAAAATCGTATTTTTCAGCTTTTTTCTCAAACAAAAAATTTATAACGTAGAAAAATTTACTCTTTATAATCTATGACCGCGCTTTTCATACAACCACGCGAATATAATTAAAATCACTGCGAAAATCACAACTACTACAATTCGCGTTTTATCTTCGTCGCCTACAATCATATCATGACCGATAATCGCCTCAATGCCGGTTGAAGGAAATTTTCCAATTAACGACGCCAAAAAATAATCGCGCAGATTCAACGCACTAAGCGCACCGACGGCATTTAAAAGCCCACTTGGAACGTAGGGAACCATACGCGCAATTAGCATTACGATAAAACCTTTTTCCGAGCTGTACTTGTCGACGGAGCTTAGAAATTTACTTTTCGCAATTACTTTTTTGGCGCTGTCACGGAAAAAAAATCTAAGCAATAAAAAACTTATCGTGACGCCGACAGTTTCAGCAATGACAGAAAGCGTAATTCCCCAAAAAATACCGAATATTAAAGTATTGGCAGTGGAAAAAATTATTGCGGGCGGAAATCCCAGCGCGTTTACAAAGAGCGTCAACAGAAAACTGAATACGATCGCCATTGAGCCGTAGCTTTTAATATATTCCGCCGTATCTTTAATGTCACCGCGTGAAAGTAAATCGAAAATTTCCGGAATGAAGTCCGGCGCGATTAAATGAATTACAAGAAAAAGCACTACTATTAAAAGTGCCGCAATAATTTTTACAAGTCTCATACTAAACCTTCTTTAAAATAAAAGTCTTTAGCATTATAACATTTCAAAGAAAAAATCACAAAGACTAAGGCATATAACTTAAATTTATAACTGCCGAAATTTTTGATAACGTTGCAATAAGAGAGGCGCACAAGGACGCGGATTTTGCGCCAAAAGAAAGTTAATCTAAATTTTAGACTAAGGCATATAACTTAAATTTATAACTGTCGGAATTTTTGATAACGTCGCAGTAGCAGGAGGCGCGCAAGGACGCGCGCCGTTGCGCGGGCTCGCAGGACGCGAGTGAGCGCAACATGTTTTCTTTGTTACTTTCTTTTGCGCCAAAAGAAAGTTAATCTAAAAAGCCAAAAGAAAGTTAATCTAAATTTTAGGCTAAGGCATATAACTTAAATTTATAACTGCCGGAATTTTTGATAACGTTGCAATAGGAGAGGCGCACAAGGACGCGGATTTTGCGCCAAAAGAAAGTAAGTACTAAAAGCCAAAAGAAAGTTAATAAAAATTTTAG
>CAJOKY010000243.1 GCA_905235425.1 uncultured Selenomonadaceae bacterium | reverse complement strand
TGATTATGCCAAAAGCAACATTTGAGGATTTCCTTGCGGAGAGTGACTTTGATAAGGCTCTTTCAAACAATACTGATGCCAGGGTCGTTTTTGATATTCACTGCATAAAATTAACTACTTTATTCTGATAAAATTCATAACCTCCGTAAAGACTGTCGATCATTTCGCGGTGCAGATTGTAAATATTTTTAATTTGGTTCAACGTTTCCATAAAAGGTTGCGGCTTGTTTTTTAAATCTGAGCCGATAATATATGGATCTATTTTGTCGCGTTCTTCGAATGTCTGAAGTTCGGGAAAACTGCCTTCATGTTTGAAATAGGCAATTATATCGCGCAAATCATCTTCCAACGGAGTAACGCCGAGATTAGCGAAATACGCAAACAACAATTTACGCGCATCAAATTGCGTCTTTGTGTTGGCATAAATATATTGCACATCTTCAAAAAGTTTTTTATATCCGTTGAGTTGGTTATCAAAGATTAAAATTTGTTCCTCGTTGCCCGATTCATCTACGATATTAAACCAGCCGCATGGGAGTACAGAATCACTTTTGACAATTTGCGCACCTTTGTAAGTTATTCCGCGCATAACGGCTCTAATCAAGTCCCACGGATAAAATACATATTCGATCTTTTCATAAGTAGCTTTTTCAATCGGCTCAAGTGTTGTATCGCTAATGTCACATAAAAGTTTTGGATTAAACCAGCGCGTAATATCTGACCATTTATCGCAAAAATCTACGATATTAACAGTTGCCGTGCCGCCTGAATTAACTCCGCGCATGCCGCGTCCTACCATTTGCATTAAAAGTACATCACTGTGAGTCGGGCGAGTAAGAAAAACCGTCTGAATATCCGGAATGTCACTTCCTTCCGTAAGCATATTGATATTTATGAGTACGTCAATATGTTCGGGATGGTTGTTGTCACGAAATCTTTCAATGATATCCTTGCTGTCTTTTTTGTGAGTGTAAACATATCCGCTTTTAATCCCGCGAGCGCGCAGAGCGTCATTAAGCGCCATGCAATGAATTCCGTTTAGTGCAAATATAATAGTCTTGCCGTATTTTTTTGCATTGTTGACGTATTCATCCACGATAATGTCATTGCGGCTGTTAGTGCGAGCAATTTTGTTCACGAGACTATCAGGCATTTCATGAAGTTTTTGAATATGTGCTATTTCCTTGTCGTCGATAATCGTTTCAATATCAACATTCGTTTCTATCGTCTTGGGAATGGGTTTTGAAAGTGTGCCGTTACTTATAAGTTGATTCATAGTTATTTCAAATACGGGTTTTTCGCTTTCAAAAATTTTCCACAGTTGTTTTGTTTCTCTTTCGATGCCACGCATTGGTGTTGCGGTTAATCCAAGCAGTTTGACGGACGGGCGATATTTATGTATCTCCCTTATTATCGTTTGATAAGTATTTGCGGTTGCATGATGTGCCTCGTCAATGACAATTATAACTTTATCTTTTAAAATGCTCCTCAAAATGCGTTTGTTATGGTAAAGACTCGGTACCATTGAAATTATGAGATTATCCTTGCGGCTTATTCTAGATGAGTGAGAATGGTCGCTTGATACGCAAATCATGTTTAATTTTTTTAGTATATTATCCGGATTATTTTTTATTATTGGAGCAAATTTGTAAAATACATTTGCGGCTTGCTCTATAAGCATTGAACGATGCGCCAGCCAAATGATTTGATAACCTTGCGCCGCCATTTCTTTCAGCAAAAAAAAAACGCTTGTCCGAGTTTTTCCGCTTCCCGTCGGCATTTGTAAAATTCCTGCTCGTTGATCTTCTTCAATAAAATGTTTCTTTAATTTGGAAAAAGCGCGTTGCTGATACGGATGAAGTAAATCACTTTCGTCAACTATGCTACTTTTATTAAGGTCGATAGAACGAGGATTTGGAAACCGCGTTTTAAATGTGAAATCTCCAACCAGCCCTGTAGACTTTATTTCGCGCCAATAAGCATCTATTAAAGTCTGAGTCAAACGTTTCTTTTTAAGCGAAGACATCATTTCTTCAGATGTGCCGACGTGGATATCACTGTAATTCATTTTCTCGAGATAATCTGTCACTGATTCCAAATGCCCCCCTTCGCTAAGAAAATTATCTTCAATTTCTTCACGATATTTTTTCACAAAATAACTGTCCGATAAATTTGTTGTAACACTCGCCATATACGGTGCAAGTTGATCGGCATCGTTTAAATCCAAAGTAAGGCGGTCACTCTCCGATGTTTTTTCACTGTAAAGAACGGACTTAAGGAATTTTAGGGGAAAATTTCCCCAGTTAAAATTTTTCTTCTTGCGTGCCATTTCTATTTTGCCTCCTCAAAATTTTTTGATTACGATAACGATTATAAGCAAAAATGTTGAGATATGTAGGACAAGTTGTCTCAAATTTTTAATTCAAACTAATTTATCCAATTTTTTCCAAAAACTGTCTAATCCGTATTGTTTTGTGGTTTCGTAAAAATCTTCAATGTTTTCGCCGCACTTTATGGTGTCACAAACTATTGCATCTAATAAAAAATCTTTTGGGCTTAAGATATGTCCGCATAATTTGAAAAGTTCACAGACTTTTTCCAAAGGCAAATGCGCACCAACACATAGTCTGGCAACAGCAAACATAGGGATATCCCTACTTCCGTTAAGATATTTTCGCATTGAGGCTTGGCTTATGCAACATTTACTTTCAACTTTAATATAATCGCTGTTAAAAGTTGTCGCCATAATTTCGGAAAATTTTTTTCTAAGTTCACCTTGCAACTCATTAGGTGAAGGCGGAAGATTCTTTCCGCCGGGTAACAATTTAAAACTTTGTGATGTTGGTGTAAACGTGGGAAAAGTGGCTACAAATTTATGTGTGCGAATAAATTCTTTGGTGATTTCTTCAAACAACTTTAAATACCTCACATTTCCATATAGTTCTTGGACTTTTATTTGAAAATTAGGCGGTGTTCACATTATTTTTTAAACGTCGCTCTGCCAAATTTGCCCGCTGATAACGTCCATGCAAGAAATTCTACCCTGCGGCAGAAATGAACCGGTATCAAGCATAGTAATTTTATTCGGCAGACGTATGGGATAATATCTGTCTTTAATTTCAACGCCCGGAACTTTGCCTACATAAGGCGTCGGCGTATGTCCTACGACAACTTCCGCTGTGCCGTTGTAGCCGTTATAAAATTCTTCGCGTATCCAAAGCATTGATTCGACAGTTTGATTTTCCAATGCAACGCCGGGCTTTAATCCCGCGTGACAAAAAATATATTCCTGCCCATTGATAAACGTTCGGTAATAATATGGACGCTTATCGATGAATTGAAGAGCCTTGCTTAAAAAATTGGGATCGCTTTTACACCACTCATCTATTTCCGCCTTAGTTTTATTTCCGCCGTTCGGCAACCATATTGTTGATTCATACGTACCCAATAAGTAATAGTAAAGCATCATCTGTTCGTGATTCCCGCGCAGTACCACGACGTTCGGCAACTTGCTTATTCGCATTGCCCATTGAAGAGCGTGCAGATTTTCAGTTCCCCTGTCTACGTAGTCACCGAGTAAAATTAAAAAATCCTGCGCGGGATCAAAATTAATTTTGTTGAAGACAGATGACAGCCTGTCAAATCGCCCGTGAATATCGCCTATAACCAAAATTCTTTTGTACTGCATAATTTATCCCTTCAAACGTTCAAATTTTTTGAATTATAACACACACGGCGTGAATTTTGAATAAATGGGAAATAAAAAAGCCGCATTTCTGCGACGAAAATTTGTGATTTTATAACAAAACTAAACTTCAAACTTGGTGCTCACTGAGGGATTCGAACCC
>CAJOKY010000242.1 GCA_905235425.1 uncultured Selenomonadaceae bacterium | reverse complement strand
TTTCAACGCCGCATTAAATCCTGCAGATGCGTAGTTTGCAGGGTTTTTTGTTTTAAAAATTTTACATAACAGTGAAAGTTTTGTACAATATCGGAAAAAATTTGAGGTGAGGTTATGGCAGAAGATAAAATTTTAAGCGGCGATGAAGTATTAAAAAAGTACGACAAAGAATCAAATACAATGGAATATGGCGGCGTTATGGCAAAATTTGTAGCGGCGCTTGCGATAAGCTTTTCTGTCTTCCAACTGTACACGGCAATTTTCGGCGTATTGGACGCGCAGTTACAACGAGCTATACATTTAGGTTTCGGCTTGTCACTTTCATTTTTATTGTACCCTACGAAAAAGAGTTGGCGGCGTGATAAACTTCACCCTGTAGACGGCGTATTGGCAATATTGGGCGCGGCGGCTCCCGCGTACATAGTCATAAATTATTACCAGCTTGTACTTCGCTCAGGTTTACCTACGACGACGGATATAATTATCGGCATTATCGGCATTGCACTTGTCATTGAAGCGGCGCGGCGGGTAGTCGGTATACCAATGGTCTGCGTGGTTTTATTTTTCATTGCCTACGCATTTTTGGGACAGCATATGCCGGGCGCGTTGGCACATCGCGGCTTGACGGCGGATCAATTTGTCAGTCACGTATACTACACGACGGAAGGAATTTTCGGCATACCTTTAGGCGTCTCGTCGACATTTATATTTCTGTTCATACTTTTTGGCGCATACTTGGAAAGTACGGGGCTGGGAAAATTTTTCATAGACATTGCAAACGCGATAGCCGGTTGGGCGAGCGGCGGACCTGCAAAAGTCGCGGTACTTTCAAGCGGCTTAATGGGAACGGTAAGCGGCAGTTCAGTTGCAAACGTTGTAGGCACGGGATCGCTTACAATACCGATGATGAAAAAGCTGGGCTATCACAAAGATTTTGCAGGCGCAGTTGAGGCGGCGGCGTCTACCGGCGGTCAGCTTATGCCTCCGGTAATGGGCGCGGCGGCGTTTTTGATGACGGAATTTGTCGGCGTACCGTACATTGAAATTGTCAAGGCGGCGATAATTCCGGCGGCGTTGTACTTTATCGGCGTATGGCTCGGCGTACACTTTGAAGCGAAACGAAATAATTTAAAAGGCATACCGCGTGAAGAGTTGCCGCGATTGTTTGATATACTGCGCGAACGCGGACATTTGGCTATACCGCTGATAGTTATCGTATGGCTTTTAGTCAGCGGCTATTCCCCCATGCGTGCGGCGTTGGTAGCAATTATCGCGTCAATCATTGTTTCGGCATTAAAAAAATCTACGCGAATGAAACCGATTGAAATAATTAAAGGTCTTGAAAACGGTGCGCGAAATGTTTTAGGCGTATTGGTAGCCTGCGCGTCGGCGGGAATAATTATCGGCGTTGTCACAAAAACCGGCGTTGGCTTAAAATTGGCGTCGGCGTTATTAGATTTAACAAGCGGCTTGTTGTTGCCGAGTATGTTTTTGACTATGATAACGGCAATCATTTTGGGCATGGGCGTACCAACTACGGCAAACTACGTCATAACGTCGACAATAGCGGCACCGGCTCTGTTGCAAATGGGCGTACCGATATTGGCGGCTCATATGTTTGTATTTTACTTCGGCATAATTGCAGACGTTACACCGCCGGTAGCATTGGCGGCATATGCAGGCGCGGGAATTTCCGGCGGCAACGCGCTTAAAACCGGCGTCAACGCGTCGAAATTGGCAATAGCGGCATTTATAATTCCTTATATGTTCGTAATGAGTCCGGAACTTTTGCTGATTGACGGCTTGACGACAGGTCTGATTGTCTCACTGATAACGGCGCTGATTGGAATGGTAGCTGTCTCCTCGTCATTAATCGGCTACCTTGCCGCGCCTTTGCGTACGGTTGAAAGGCTGATTTTATTCGGCGGCGGAATTATGCTGATAAAGCCAGGCATTATGACGGACGTTATAGGCGTAGCGATTTTTGCCGCGATATTATTTTTGCAGATTAGATCGCGTAAGGCGTAGTGATAAGTATGTGCAAAATAGCGATTGTCGGTATTGGTTATGACGGCAATCAATATCTTGAAAAATTTCACAAAAATGTTTCCAATACAATCAAAACAATTTCAATCGACACGTGTAATTTTTTATTAGAAAAATATACTTCACAAATTAAAATCAACATTTCCGAAGGCGAAGTATTAGGACTTGACGGCGGTAGTCCTCAACGTTCCGAAACGTTTGCATTCAAACATTATGACAAAATTTTTAATGCACTTTCGGACGCTGACTTAGTTATTTCTTTAGCCAAATTAAGTGATGATGACGGCGCCGGAGTTACACCGCTTGTCGCAAATATCGCCAAAGATATCGGCGCTGTTTCAGTTGCGGTAGTTTGCGATCCATTTAGTTTTGAAAGTTTGAGACGAAGAAAAATTGCTCTAGACAGTCTGATAAAACTTAACTCGGCGGCTGATTATGTATGCGTACCGGAATCAGATTACATTATTTCCAACTGTGATCCCAAAACTCTAATATCGGCGGTTTTTGAAATAATAAGTGATTGGGTTGTAGAAACCTTAAGCCAAATTTTAAATTGTTACCATCAGCTGAAATCAGACAAACCTACCCTCTACCCTCTACTCTCTACTCTCTACCCCCTAACATCTAAAAAGGAGACGATAAATTTTGGACGCACAAAAAATTCCCCGCGCAGATTGGGCGATAATCGGCGGCTCGGGTACTCTTTCAAGCAACTTTCCGAATAAGTTTGCAGATATAAAAATTTTGGATGAAAATATTTTTTTCATGACGCCGTACGGTAAAAGTCCCGCCATGAAAATTTTTGAAGTGGACGGTAAAAGTGTTTTGACGTGTAAAATGCACGGTTGGCGTAGCGGCGTCACCCGCGCAGATTCTTCACGACAGATTTTTTGGATATTTCGCGAAGCCGGCGTAAAAAACATTTTATCTGAAGGCGGCGTCGGTACGGTTAATCACCTGCTTAATCCCCGCGATTTAATGATACCCGATGACTACCTTGACTTGTCGGTAAGAAAAGATGTACAGCTTGACGGCAGGTATTTGCTTGTAATGCGGCAGGCACTTTGTCCCGCGCTTAGAAAGTTACTGCTTGACGCGGCGAAAAAGTTTTTTGACGGCAGGATTTTTGAACGCGGCATTTACGCCGTGACAGACGGTCGGCATTTTGAAAGTCCTGCCGAAATTGCCATGATGAAAGGTCACGCCGATATTGTAGGGCAGAGTTTAGCGCCGGAAGTTTACTTGGCTCGTGAGATTGGCGCGTGCTACGCAAATTTATCTTTTGTAGTGAATTACGGCGAAGGCATTTTCGATTGGTCGCACGAAGTCATGAAGGATATTTTCTTTGATGACGCGGAATTAATCGGAAAAATTTTGCTTGACGTTATCAGAAATGTTGACTCTGAAAATAAGAATTGTCACTGCGCGGAATATCGCAAGGAAACTTTGCTTAAGGAAGTCTACAGCTGATTAATTTTTATTTTTCTGTACAAGTTTGACAATCATGCTATAATGACGAAAAATTTTTAGGGGAGCGAAAATCCTTTGAGTCTTGCCGATGTAATAAGCAACCAAATAGCAAGTATGTTTCAAAAACGCGGGGAACTTGAACCTCCGGCATTGATAAAGGCAATAGAGCGCGAAGTTGCGGCACGTGAAAGAACAGTTGACGGTATCAGTGTCGTACCAAATGACTATACCATATACATTTCAGAAGAAGATTTTCACCGGCTTAGTGCTGCGCGAATCATAAAAGCATTGCATGAAACGGTTGAACGCAAAATTATTCGCGAAAATTATTTTATGGACGGTACGCTTAA
>CAJOKY010000241.1 GCA_905235425.1 uncultured Selenomonadaceae bacterium | reverse complement strand
TCGCTAACAGCTAAAAGCTATTAAGAAGGTAGAGAGTAGAAGGTAGGGGGTAGGAAAAATAAAACCTACAATCTACTTTCTACAATCTACCTTCTTTTTTTGTCACATTTTAGTTGAAATTTTTTTTTTGTAAGTTATAATATTCAAAAAATTAATTGTCTAAAAATTTTTGGAAAGGCAGGTATTTTTATGGCAGGTACACCTACTCCCGAAGAGATGAAAAAAATTCAATCTTCAAAATGGTATCCCAAGTACCACGTCGCGCCGCCTTACGGTTGGCTTAACGATCCCAACGGCTTTTCGTGGTACAAAGGCGAATACCACATTTTTTATCAGTACCATCCCTACTCCGTGAACTGGGGTCCCATGCACTGGGGTCACTCCTCAAGCAAAAATTTTTATGAATGGAAACATCAGCCGATTGCCATTGCGCCCGGCGCACTTTCCGAAGGTCATGAATGGTACGATTGGGACGGCTGTTTTTCAGGTTGCGGCTATGAATTTGAAAACAAGCTTTGGCTTATGTACACGTCGCAAAAATTCAACGGACCCGGCGGCGTTAATTCTTCTGCCAATCCCTCCGGCATAAATCCTTCCGGCAGTTCCGGCGGCGGCAACGTTACCGAGCGTCAATGCTTTGCTTATTCTGAAGACGGCATTAACTTCACGAAGTACGAAAAAAATCCAGTCATTGATATTCCAAACGATCACCCGATTATTGCCAATATCGATTTCCGCGATCCTAAAATTTGGGATCACGACGGTAAATATTACTGCGTCATCGGTAACAGAATCCGCGACCGCTCCCGTACGCAAATTGTAATGTTTGAGTCCGAGAATTTCTTTGACTGGAAATTTAAATCGGTAGTTGCAATTTCCAATCCCGACGGCTCGGAAGGTACAATGTGGGAATGTCCGGGATTTGCGCATTTCGGCGACAAATACGTTATGATTATTTCCCCTCAACACGTACCGCCGCAGGGCAGACTTTATCATAATATTCACCAAGCCGGTTACATGGTAGGTACGCTTGATTACGACAAAGGCATTTTCACGCACGGCAATTTTGTTACGTTCGATTACGGCTTTGACTTCTACGCTACAACAATGATGAAAAATCCTGAAGGACGTTACTTCATTATCGCGTGGCTTGATATGTGGCAAAGTCCTTTCCCTGAACAAGAAGACGGCTGGAGTTGCATATTGACAATTCCGCGTGAACTCAAAATGCGCGAAGACGGCGTAGTTGTTACCGTACCGCCCGATGAACTTTTGGAACTGCGTAAAGAATGTGTCAGCTATGATAATCTTACGCTTGAAGAGGCTACGCAGCTTGAAGGCGTAAAAGGCGACGTAGGTGAACTGCTTTTCGACGTTGACCTTAAACAGACCGGCGATTTCAGCTTTGAACTTCGTTGCAGTGATGACGGCACGGAAAAAACCGTTTTCTACTACAATGCGGCGGAAAAATATTTCGGCTTGAACCGCGATAAGGCGGGACGTGATCAGAGTGGCGTACGTGAATTTGACTTGCCGGAACTCGATGTGTTGCAGTTCAGAATTTATCTTGATAAATCTTCAATCGAAGTTTTCATGAACGGCGGCGAATATGTAATGTCAACGCGCGTTTATCCGCGTGAAGATTCTCTCGGCATTCGCTTTGTACCTACTTCGGGCAAGATGGTTATTCCTACTTTGAAATTCTATCCTTTCGACTTGTAAAATAGGTGTTAGCCGGTAAAAAGACTTACAAGCTACCTGCTAATTTCTAATCTTGACAATAAATATTACTGCGCGCCTAAAAAATGTTGGCGCGATTTTTTTTAGAAAGGAAAATTTTCATGGATAAAAAATTAAAAGCCGGCATCATTGCAGGCGTTATTGTTTTAATCGCGGCGATATGGTGTTGGTATCATTTTGTTTCCGAGACGAAAACTCCGGAATACGCGCTTGACATTGTCGAAAATTCTATCAAAAAGCATGACAAGGAGACGTTTTATCAGTACGTCGATTTGCAGGTAATACTTGAAACGAGTTATGAAGGCATTATAGACGGTATGACGTATTCCGATAAAGCAATGTCGCCGGAAATGCGCGACTCGGTTAAATCTTTCACTGAAATGTTGCGTTCGCCGATGCTTTTAAGTCTGCAGGCGGCTATTGATTCGTACGTTGAGACCGGTGATTTTCATGAAGAAGATAACGCCGGTGTTTCGGAGCTTTTAAGGCGTACCGGTATGGATAAATCTGTATTTCGCGGCGTCGGTGAAGTTGAGATAAATCCCAAAAATGAAGATGAGGCTGTAGCCGATATTTTGATTTATCACCCCGATTTAGAGCGTGAATATACTTTGAAATTTATTTTAAAACGCGGCGATTCAGGGCAATGGAAGATTGTACGCGTTGAAAATTTTCATGACTTCATAACGCAGATAAACCGCGTGCGCAGGAAAAAGCTTGATGATTATTTGGAAAAATCCGCTGAAATAAATATTCGTCATGACAAGGCGGCTAAAACTGCGGAGCAGAAATATAAAACTTCGGCGTCGGCAGGCAGTCTTGCCAAAGAGGATACGCGCTTAAAGTTGCGTGACATTATGACGGACGAACTTAAAAAGGATTGGGAATTACGTAAAGAGGAGCTGTCTAATTTAACAGTACCGAAAGACGCCGTGACGTTGCAGAATTTATATTTGAAAATTTGCGACTTGGAAATTGCTTACGCGGAAGGTTACGCGAAATGGATGGACGATAAAAACGCGTACACCGTGAAAACAGCAGAAGAAAATCATAAACAGGCGCAGACTTTGAAGGCGGAGGCGGCTAATTTGGCTCATAGAATGGCTGAATAGTTGTTAGATTGTAGATAGTAGAGGGTAGATTGTAGAGGGTAGATTGTAGAGGGTAGATTGTAGATTGTAATTCCTACTATCTACCTCCTACCCTCTACCATCTTCACTCTTAATTAAAAAAGACGGTTGGTCATTTCGACAACCGCCTTAATTTTTTATGCCGTATAAGCGCTGAAAAAATTTTTACTTAAGCTGAGCCGCAACTTCCGCCGCGAAGTCAGACTGTTTCTTTTCAATGCCTTCACCGAGTTGATAACGCGTAAAGTTCAAAACCTGCGCGTCGCCGAGAATATCTTTGACAGCCTTTTTATCGTTGGGGTCTGATTTAACAAATTCCTGTTCGATAAGGCAGACTTCTTTGTAGAATTTATTAATACGACCTTCAACCATTTTCTCAACGATTTTAGCGGGTTTACCTTCTTCAAGTGCCTGCTTACGAAGAATTTCTTTTTCGTGTTCAAGTTCGGATGCGTCAACGCGTGCGCGGTCAACGGCAATAGGATTCATAGCCGCGATTTGTAATGCTACGTCTTTGCCGATTTCGTCAGTGCCGCCGGACATTTCGACAAGCACGCCGATTTTGCCGCCCATATGAATGTAGCTGATTAATTTGCCTTTAGTTTCATAACGTACGAAACGGCGAACTGAAATTTTTTCGCCGATTGTCGCTGTAGCTTCGGTGACAAGATCCGCAACGGTTTTACCGCCGATTTTGCTTGAATTAAGCGCGTCAAGGTCTGCGGGATTGACTTTCGCCACTTGTTCGGTAATTTCTTTTACCAATGCGCGGAAGTTTTCATTATTAGCCGTGAAGTCAGTTTCGCAGTTAATTTCAGTCATTGCGCCGATTTTGCCGTCAGCTGAAACGCAAGCCGCCACTGCGCCTTCTGCCGCAATGCGCCCGGATTTTTTAGCCGCCTTTGCAATGCCTTTTGCGCGCAGGTAGTCAGCCGCTTTATTCATATCACCGTTAGTTTCGGCAAGGGCTTTTTTGCAGTCCATCATGCCTGCGCCT
>CAJOKY010000240.1 GCA_905235425.1 uncultured Selenomonadaceae bacterium | reverse complement strand
ATATACCCTTGAAGGTACGCCTCTTCTAACTCGTCTTTAAAAATTTCCCTAAATAAGGCATCCATTGAATATCACACCTTAAATTAAATCGGCGTATTCCTTCTGCTTATCGGCAGGTACGCCCAATGCGTCCATAGCTTGTGCCGCCGTGAAATGCAAATTTTTCATAAGTTCACGGACATTTGCAAGAAAGTTTTCTTGGACGCCTTTGGTATGCGCCTCTTCTAACTCGTCTTTAAAAATCTCTGCAAACAAAGGATTCATTTGATTCAACTCCCAACCTTTATTTCCTTTGACAAAGGCAGCACGTTCAGCGAGTTTTGCAAGTTTCATATCTGCGGGATTTGTGCAGAAAAGATCGTGGATTAAATCTGCCAACAGACTGCCGCTCTCGTCTTTGTAACTGCCGTTCACATAAATAATATGTGTGCCGTCACCAAAATTTTTACCGGTCTCTTTTACAATTCTGTCAATATGGTAAATTATCTCGCCGCCTTTTAAAACGTCATTCTCCGTAATAAAAATAACAAAACTCTCCGGCAACTCTTTGAACTTCGCGCCTTCCTTAAGCTTATGATAATCCATCATTGCGGAATTGTACCTTGCACGATTCGGCATCGCGCCTTCATCTGTACGTTGCACCTCGATATTGTACATTTTGCCGTTATCATCTGTAGCAAACGCATCAAGACGCACAGACCTGCCGTAAAGATTTTCTATCGTCTTTTGCATTTCGACAGACTCAACTTTAAGATCCTCTTTATCAAGAATAATCTGCAGAATATATTCGACGCACGGCACATTGTCACTGAAACATAAGATGAAAAAACCGTCGTCAATTAAACGCGCTCTTTTAAGCCATTCAAAATATTTTTCGTTATCCATTAAAACCTTTCTTTCAATGCGCAGAAATTTTTTCAATTATATTCGTCGTAGATTTACCCGCAACTAAATTTACAAGTTCAACGTGTCCGCCGTAACTTTGCACAATTTTAGCTTCCGGCAAAGTGTCAAGCGTATAATCGCCGCCTTTTACATAAACATTAGGCTTAAGTTCCGCGATAAGATTTTCAGCTGTATTTTCGCCGAAAAATATCACATAGTCAACCGCCTTTAAGCCGAGTAAAACTTCTGCGCGATCGTCTTGATTATTTATCGGTCGCGATTCGCCTTTCAACTTTTTAACAGATTCATCTGTATTAAGACCGACAATCAGCACGTCGCCGAAATTTTTTGATGCCGTAAGGTAACGAACATGTCCCACGTGCAGGATATCAAAACAGCCGTTAGTAAAGACAATTTTTTTATTTTTAAGTTCCTCGCGCAGATTCGGAATAGATTTTCTGTCAATCAGCATGATGGTCACCAATTTCATTTGCAAAATTTTTAAGCGCCTTCAAAAGTTCATCAGCATTTACGGTAGATGTACCGTACTTGCGAACGGCAACACCTGCGGCGTAGTTTGAAATTCGCGCGGCATTAACAGGCTCTGCGCCTGCAGTCAACGCCAACATAAACGCGGCAACGCAAGTATCACCTGCGCCGGATACGTCGAACACTTCGCTTTTGTCGGTAACAGGTATGTGGTGAACCGCACCGCCGCGCTCGAATAAACTCATACCGTCTTCACCGCGCGTAATAAGTACGCCGTCTGAATTTAACGCCGCCAAAAGTTTTGAACCGGCGTCAATCAAATCCGTCATATTATTTATTTCAGTCTTAGCAAATGCGGCAAGCTCTGCGTCATTTTGTTTTGCATAGCCTATTCCGTTAAACGCGCCGATTCTGTAGCGTGAATCAACAATGCTCGGAACTTTATTCTGCACGGCGTGACGTAAAATTAATTTTTTCATAAACTCGGTAATTGTACCCGCGCCGTAATCACTCAAAATAATTCCGTCAACCTTAGGTAAAATTTTATCCAAATTTCCTATCAGCTTAGCTTCAATTTTTTTTGTAAACGGCAATTTACTTTCGCGGTCAATTCGTACAATCTGTTGACTTACCGTAGCTCTGCCGCCGGCAATTATACGCGTCTTGGAAATTGTAGGTCTGCTTTTATCCTCAACAACGCCGTCAAGATTAACTTTGCAATCGGCTAGAATTTTTTTTAAATTATCCGCGTATTCGTCTGTACCCGTGACACCTACCGCGTAAATTTTTCCGCCGAGTTTAGCCGCGTTTGCCATAACGTTAGCCGCGCCGCCTGCTACTACTTTTTTTCCGACTTCTTCCAAAATTAAAACGGGAGCTTCGCGCGAAATACGCGAAATGCGCCCGTCCAAATAAACGTCAGCAATCAAATCACCGACAACCAATATTTTTTTTTCGTTGAATTTGTTTACTATATTTTTGAGATTTTGCAACGTTATCACCTTTTTAGTGAGTAGTAAGTAGTGAATAGTAAGTAGTGAGTAGTAGAAATTATAATGCTACTAACTACTAACTACTAACTACTAACTACTTACTAATCAAGGATACATAGGAACAATGTCAAGCGCGGTAGATTCGTCAAATCCTGCGGCAATGTTGAGATTTTGCACTGCCTGTCCTGCCGCGCCTTTAACCAAATTATCAATAGCCGACAAAATTATAATTCTGCGCGTCCTTTCGTCGAAGTGCCACGCAATATCGCAGTAATTTGAACCGCGTACAAATTTAGTTTCGGGATAAGCATTTCTGCCTAAAAGTCTAATAAATTTTTCAGCGCCGTAAAAGTTTTGAAATACCTCGTCCAAAATTTTTTCGTCAACGTCAGATTTAAATTTTGCATAACACGTAGCCAAAATGCCGCGTGACATAGGTACAAGGTGCGGCGTGAAATTTATCGTGACGTTTTCGCCGCTTAAATCTGAAAGTGCCTGTTCAATTTCCGGCGTGTGTCTATGATGAGCGACATTGTACGCTTTAAAATTGTCGTACAGCTCAGGGTAGTGGTTACCGAGTTTCGGGCTTCTACCCGCGCCTGAAACGCCGCTTTTCGCGTCAACAATAATCGTGTCAACGTCAACCAAATTATTTTTAACTACAGGAGCAAGTGCCAATATAGACGCCGTTGTAAAGCAACCTGCATTGCCGATAATTTTTGCGTCACGAATTTTATCGCGGTAAATTTCAGCCAAGCCGTACACTCTCTGCGCGTCTTTGTGCGTATGTTCGACTTTGTACCATTTTTCGTAAACAGAAACGTCATCAAAGCGGTAATCGGCGCCTAAATCAATGATTCGTACCGGCAAATGTTCAAGCTTTTTGCCGACGTCCATAGCGTGACCGTGCGGCAGTGCGATAAATACAAAGTCACTGTCAGCACCGATTTTTTCAATATCTTTCAGACTTTCAAGCGTCTTGTCGCAAATTTTAAAAAAGTGCGGGTAGAGTTCGGAAATTTTTTTGCCTGTGTGACTTTCGGAAGTTATATGAGTAATTTCAACTTGAGGGTGGCGTTGCAGTATCGCGAGAAGTTCAGCGCCTGCGTAGCCGGTAGCGCCGATAATGCTTGCTCTTATCAAAATATCACTCCTTTTTAGGGATCAGGGAAGAGGGATTAGGGATCAGTTTATCTCTAAGCTTAGAAATCATAGAAGTAAGCATTTTACTTATTTCTACGCAAAGCCCCATTGCAATTTCTATATCTGATTTTTTAAGATATTTTAAAGCAACACAAATCATTAATTGCGTTTCCACTTCAGATTTAGAACCGCGTGCGATTGACAAAAAATGTATATATTCTTTTTCTGAATCTCTGCCGTTACCTTCGGCAATATTTGACGGTATGGAAACTGCGGCTCGCCTAAGTTGATTCGTCAAGCCGAAAAGTTCATCTTTAGGTAATTTTGACGTTAAGTCGTAAACTTCAACTACTAATTGCATAGCGGTATGCCAAACTTTTAAATCTTTATA
>CAJOKY010000239.1 GCA_905235425.1 uncultured Selenomonadaceae bacterium | reverse complement strand
ATTTTTTGGCAGGTCCTATACTGCGGTAAGTTGCCGACATATCTGTAAAAGTCATAAAAAAAATTGGCGCCCCCTTTGGAATTAAGAATTAGATGGTAACGGGTAGCTTGTAGTACTTACTACTTACTAATCTTTCCCCCTGCGTACCAATGTCTTTACTACTTTTGCTCCTGCGTCACGCACCCTTCTTAAAGGCGTCACGCGGGTTTTTATTTTGGGCTTAATATCAGGTGTACTTAAATCTCCGCGCTTTAAAAAGGTAGACTTCATTTTATCCGGCTGGAAAAATTTTCTTAAGACGCCTGCCAATTCTTCAGGCTCAATATCTTCCGTGCAGGTAAAGATATCCGCCGCAACGTAGCGAAAGTCGCCATACACGTGCAAGGCTATATGACCTTTCATAAACGCGCCGATTATCGCAGAGCGTTCACCTTCCATTTTTTCTGAAATAAGTTGCGGCTCTTCGCCTATCATCTCCTGCAAAATTTTTTTTATTTCGTCTATGTCATTTATCTTTTTTTCACTGCAATTATATAAATCTAAAGTCAGTTGCTTTGCCGAAATTTTCAATTCAACACCTTCTTAATAGGGATTAGGGATTAGGGAACAGGGATTAGATTGTAGATTGTAGAGAGTAGATTGTAGAAGGTAGATAGTATAAAACCTACCCCCTACCCTCTACCTCCTACCCCCTAATTAGGGATTAGCTATTAATCGCTCATTGCTAACTGCCGGGAATTAAAATTATATTCACCGGCAAATTTGACGCGCCGGGCGGCGAATACTCAAACTTTACATTTCCGTCATAAATTCCAATGTCGCTTACTTCCAACTGCGAATCAAAAATCGGCTTGCCTTCAATACGCAACTTTTTCAGTGACGGCAATTCAAACCATCGCTTTTCGCCGAAGTAAAGCTTATTGTTAGGCGTCTGAATTATACCGGTACTTCCATTGTAATGAAAACGAATTGCGCCGGCGTAGTAGCCGCCTAGTGGACAAATTACAAATCGCGTTTCAGACTTCGTACGAAATTCCAGAATATAATTTATCCCGTAATTGCCATAATTCACTACTTCTTCGCCGTCGGTAGCGTCAATGCCCTTTTTAAAAAAATCTGTCTTGTTATCGCCAATCGTCACGTAACATATGCCGTCCGTCTCAGGATTATACTCTTTTCTAAGTCTGAAGTTGCGATTCATACGCTTAAACGTGCCGCGCAGTTTGTGTTCATCTTTCGGCAAAATTTTAGCAGAGTCAAAAAATTTCAGCGGATCGACATTGTAAGGGTACATCATCACGGAAATTTTCACCGGCTTTTCTGCGGTAAAATCGTACACGCCGTAAATCAAATGTTGCGGCTCAATCGTGACGTTATTCATTTCAGCTTGAAAAAGTCCGCGTTCACCCTTTTCAAGCGTAATGGTATCGTGAAAATCGTCCTGCATGTAAAGAGTTTGCGTAGCCTTTCCTACCGATAAAAAATTATCATCCGGCAGTGCAAAGCCGCCGCGCGTAATTTCAATTTTATTTTTAACGGGGTAAACATTTTCTACAATAATCGCCAACTTTTTTTTTACGCCGGTGTCATTCAAATGGTAAAACAAAATCCTTGCCGCGCCTTTCACCGTGTCCGCGTACAAAATCCCGTTTTTACGAACATATTCGGGGCTGTCAGAAAAAATTAGCGTGCCGCCCGTGTCTGTCACGTCAACCGGCAGGCGGTGCATTATCGTAGATTTTGAGATATTCTGCGCGGCAGAGGCGGTGAACGTCATTGAAAGCGAAGTCAGCAACGTCATTGTCGCCGCCAAAATTTTTTTTAGAAAGTTCATTTCACCTTCACATTAACTAACGCCGTCCAAATTGAAATGCGGAATAAACTTTGCATCGGCAGTTTTACCCTCCTGCACGAAACAATTTTTTATCCCCAACTGCGCGGCGTAATTTACAACGGAATTATATTCAAAAGTCGTCAACGTGCGATTAATTTTTTTATGTTCAGTAGCTCGAAAAAGCGGCGTGTACTGATTCATAAGGCTGATAAAAATTTTGTCGCCAAATGTTTTGTAAAGCCACTCTACAATTTTCATGGCGTCGTGTCGAAAGTTCGGCAAAACTAAATGCCGTATGATAACGCCGCGCGTCATTTTACCGCCGTCAATCTGCGCGTCTCCGACCAGTTCAAACATTTTCTTAATCGCGGCGGTAGCTACGGAAAAATAATTTGGCGCATTGGAAAAAGTCTTCGCGGCGTCTTCAGAAATATATTTTAAATCGGGCAAAAAAATATCAACACGTCCGCGCAGAAGTTCAAGCGTGGAAATATTTTCATACGCATTGGAATTGTAGACAATCGGCAAATTCAGACCGTGCGTTTTGGCAAGATCAATCGCGTTGCAAATTTGCGGTACATAATGCGTAGGCGTGACCAGTTCGATATTAGCCGCGCCGCGTTCCTGCTGTTCGATAAAAATTTTTGCAAGCCGATTCACTGAAATTTCTGCGCCAAAACCTTCGTGACTGATTGAAAAATTTTGACAGTAGATGCATTTTAAATTGCAGTGCGAAAAGAAAATCGTACCCGCGCCGCGTTCGCCTACAAGGCAAGGTTCTTCCCATTTATGCAGACTTACTAACGCAACGCGTAAATTTTCACCTGCGCCGCAAAAGCCGAATTTATTTATTCTGTCAACGCGGCAACGTCGCGGACAAAGTTCACATGGGTTCATAGTAAGTAGTAAGTAGTGAGTAGTGAGTAGTGAATAGTAGTTAACAGCTAAAAGCTAACAGCTAGACTTAACTTTTCTGCCAGCTCCGCCTTAAGAAGACGCCATTTAAATTCCGTAATGCCAAAATGCGGGTTGCGAATATGTACACGTTTCAAAATATATGGATCGCTTGACAACGTATTTAAGCCTACGTCGCCTGTCACTGCCGACAAATAATTTTCCTGTTTCAAAATTTTTATAATATCGGAATTATACGCGCCGTTGGGATAGGAAAATGTATAAATCGGTTCAAGCCCGCTCCAATGCAAAAAAATTCGCGAATCGCGCAGTTGATGAAGTTGCATTTCCGCACTTTCATTTACAAGCGCCAAATGGTCTGCGGTATGCGAACCAATTTCAATGCCGCGTCTTTGCATATCTTTCACTTGGTCAAGCGTCAAATATCCCGGCTTGCCGAGTTCGTTTGTAATGACATAGACGACGGCTTTCATTTTATGCGCCTCCAAAATCGGCAACATTTCAGTATAAATATTTTTGTAGCCGTCATCAAATGTCAAGATAATAGGTTTTGGCGGCATCTGAAATTTACCGTGCTTAGCCAGCATGAACTCGTGCAAAGTAATGGTAGTATAATCGTTTTGTTGCAGATAATCAAGCTGGGCGGCAAATTCTTCAGGGGGTACGTTGTAGACTTCAGATTCCGGCGGAGGATTTTCCGTCACCATATGATATTCCAAAATTACAAAACCTTCCGGCGAAGGCAACGCCAAAAGTACGAAGATAAAAATTGCACATAATAAAAAAAATGCGCCTGCCAAACGCAAAAATATCACCTCGATTTAGGGATTAGTGAACAGTGAACAGTACTTACTACTTACTACTCACTAAACCCAATATCAAATCTGAAATTTCGTCCGCCGCATTAGGTCTGCCCAGTGATAAACTTGCCGCCGCCATATTTTTTAATTCGGCAGGATTTTTTAAAAGTTCGTCAATCTGCGCGGATAAAATTTCAGACGTTAAATCTTTGTTCAAAATCATTTTTGCCGCACCGACTTTTACTAATTCCTGCGCGTTAAATTCTTGGTGATTTTCAGCCGCGTATGGATAGGGAATTAAAATCGCCGGTACGCCTCGCGCAGTAAGTTCAGCAATTCCCGTAGCACCTGCGCGGAATATCGCAAGGTTTGCCATA
>CAJOKY010000238.1 GCA_905235425.1 uncultured Selenomonadaceae bacterium | reverse complement strand
GCAATGACGGCGACACCGTAATTTTTGCCGGTAAGGTAACGTTTCACGATTGAACCCGTGATAATGTCAACAACCTGCTGAAGGCGAATTTTATCCTGCGGAAATTCTTCAGGGATAATGGTAAGCGCGGCGCCGGCACTACGTCCCATACCAAGCGCCAAATGTCCTGCGGTACGTCCCATTGCTATCGTGAAGTACCAGCGGTTATTTGAAGTACGCGCATCTTCCATAAGGTTTTGAATTTCAGTAGTACCAAATGCGCGAGCCGTTTCAAAGCCGAAAGTGGGAATACCGTCCGGCAACGGCAGATCGTTATCAATAGTTTTCGGTACGTGTACAACGTTAATCGTGCGACCGATTTTGCGAGCGTATTCGGAAACTGCAGAAGAGCTGAACGCCGTATCATCGCCGCCGATTGTCACCAAGTGGTTGACGCCCAATTCAGTAAGCGTATCAACAACGGTGTGAAGGTCAGATTCTTTTTTAGTGGGATTGAAACGCGACATTCTCAAAATGCAACCGCCGGTTAAATGAATACGGTTGACATTGGCAGTGTCAAGGCGAATATAGCTTTTTTCACCGCGTCCGAGATGCGAAAAGCCGTCATACATTCCCAAAACGTCCCAGCCGTTACGATCAGCCGTATTGGTAACCGCGCTGATAACTGCGTTAATGCCGGGCGCAGGTCCGCCGCCGCAAACTATTCCGACTACATTTCTAACACCGATCATAAAATTGCCTCCTCATATTTAAATTACTTTTTGATTCGGCTAAACTTTTCAACTTCCTGCCGCCGTTATCAATAAAATTTTTAAGGTGAATTGATATCACTACTAACTACTCACTACTCACTACTCACTACTCACTATCCCTATCCATAGCGTCAAGCAGTCTTTGTATTGCGTGGACTTTCAGACATTATTTGTAGGTTTTCTAAAATTTTATTAAGCAATATCAATAACTTCTATGTCTGAAAAAAGTACCGGTAAATTTTCTTTCAAGATTTTATAAATTTTCAAGGCAACTTCGCGCATTTGCGGATGAGCTCTTTGTGACGTACGAAGTTTTAAAAAATGTCGCCATTCGCGCAGATTCGCCGTCATAAAAATTTCTGTCTTCAAAGAGTTCGGCAGTATCGACCGAGCCTCTTGCGGCTTTGCACCGCTTTTAATCAGCGCCATGTAATTTTGTTCGATAACTTCAAGCGTCTTTTTCCACAGTAAATATTTTTCTTCGTCTTCGCGCCAAAAACACGGCTTGATAAAAGTCAGTTCATTGCCGAATTTATCGCCGCTGTAGTTGCAATAGCGCGAGCTCTCTTGAGAATAACTTGCTAAACGGTGACGCACAATTTCATGAGTAATGCCGCGATCGCAAATAATTTTGAAAGTCAAGCTTACGTGTTCAATCACCGATTCGTGCCCTGACTTTATGATATTTGCGATAAATTTTTCGGCGGAGGTATCGGAAATGCGCGATTCGCTCTTGTAGCAAACTCTGCCTGCGCGTTCAATATGTTTCATAATTTGTTCAGCGTCAATTTCCTGCGCGAGTTCAACGGATGCATCGATAATCTTCATAAAAAAAATTCTCCCTTCATATGATTTCAGAATTATAACAAAAAATTTTTATTTTAGCCATTACCTAACACCTAATCAGGGATCAGGGAACAGGGAGCAGGGATTAGGGAACAGTTTTTTCTAACCCCTAAAAGCTAAAAGCTAATCGCTAACAGCTAATAGCTAATAGCTAATCGCTAACAGCTAACAGCTAAAACATAACACCTAATTTCTTGCAAAAACTTTTTTTCAGTTTTATAATAGCTAAAAATTTTTGGAGGTATCTTTGTGAAGAAAAAAATTTTATCAGCAGTGTTGGCAGGGCTTTTTACATTTGGAAGTTTTTCAGTTTCAGATGCTATGAGTCGCGCCGACATTTCTAAAATAACTGTCAAGCAGTCCACAGATTTTAAGTATTGGACTAAAAATTCAATTCCACAGAAAAAACTTGTGAACTATGTGCGCGACGTTACGAATAAGCGCAGTAAAAATTTTATTCCCGTCGAAGACAGAATAGCCGTTTTTGATATGGACGGAACTTTTCTTTGTGAAACCACGCCATATTATTTTGAGTGGATGCTTTATTTAGATCGTGCGCTGTACGACAAAAATTATACGCCGTCACCTGAAGACAGAGAATACGCAAAAAATATTGAAGAGGCTATTCGTAAGACGAGAAAATTTCCTAAAAATGTAGACGTTGACGAAGCGAAATCTCAAGACTCCGTATTTGCAGGTATGACGCCGACTGAATATGAAAAATACGTACAAAATTTTATGGAAAAACCTGTCGAAGGACTTACGAATTTGAAATGGGGCGAGGCTTTTTACCTGCCTATGGTTGAAGTCATAAAATATTTGCAGGCGAATGATTTTACCGTTTATGTCGTTTCCGGCAGTGACAGACCGACAGTCAGAATTTTGGCTTGCGATATGTTAAAAATTCCTACAAATCAAGTAATCGGTTCCGATCCCAAATTGATTTCCGTAAATCAAAATGAAAATGACGGCGGAAATTACGTTTATCAGAAAAATGATTATCTGGTTCGCGGGCATTTGATTGAAAAGAATTTGAAAATGAACAAAGTCTCCTATATTGCAAAAGAAATTGGCAAGCAACCTGTTTTGGCGTTTGGCAATTCCAGCGGAGATACTTCTATGCTGAATTACACGATTTACGGCAATAAGTATAAAAGCGCGGCGTTTTTCGTTTTGTGCGATGATTTAGATCGTGAACTCGGCAACCTTGATAAGGCTGAAAAGTGCAAACAGCTTGCCAATGAAAACGGTTGGACTTCCATTTCAATGAAGAATGACTTTAAGACGATTTACGGCGACAATGTGAAGGTTAGTAAGTAGAGAGTAGAGGGTAGGAGGTAGAGGGTAGAAAAAACTAATCCATGCTCCCTAATCCCTGTTCCCTAAAAATTATGATTAAAGAAGTTTTAGTAGTTGAAGGCAAAATGGACGTTGCCGCAATTAATCGCGCCGTTGAAGCCGACTGCATAATTACCGAAGGCTTTACCCTTAATCGCAGGACGCTTGCAAATATTTCTGCGGCGTACGAAAAGCGCGGCATAATTATTTTAACCGACCCCGATTCTGCCGGTGAACGTATAAGAAAATTTTTGTCTTCTAAATTTCCAAATGCCAAACACGCCTACGTGCCGCGTCTTGAGGCGACGGCAAATGACGATATCGGCATTGAGCAGGCGTCAGCTGATTCAATTCGTGCCGCATTGGCAAAGGTGCATACGCTTGAAATTAATCCGCGCGAAGAATTTAGCGCCGCTGAAATGTCGACATACGGTCTTGCAGGCGGTGCAAACAGTTCAATCCTGCGCGACAAAGTTTCCGCGATACTCGGCATTGGTTACGGCAATGTAAAAACTTTTGTAAAGCGTCTAAACAATTTCGGTATAACACGCGCAGAATTTTTAGACGCCGTTAAGCAAATAAACGCTTAGATTAAAGTAAACTTACAAACTAAAAAAAGGCGACTACCAAATTTCGGGTATCGCCCTTTTTTAGTTGCAATTTATATTTAAATATTAACCGGCAAGCAATGATTGAACTTTCTCCCAATCCGGCTTGGACGCGGCAGTTTTAATTTCAGAAAATCTTTTCGCCTCTTTCGGCGGCAATTTATATTCTTCCAGCGACTGAATCACAAACTGCATTGAATCATAATCAAAAGTCTGCGCGACCTCTTTCATAGTTTCGTAGGCTTCGGCAAGCGCATCATCATCAATCGGCGGCTTATCTTCGTCTTCTTCTTCAACCTTTAACAGTGGCGCAAGTTTATTCGCAAAACTTATGTACAATTCCAAAAGTCCGTCGGTAAATTTTTTAATTTCGTTGACATAACC
>CAJOKY010000237.1 GCA_905235425.1 uncultured Selenomonadaceae bacterium | reverse complement strand
AACCGCGTCCAAAATGCTGAGATAAAGTTTTTGCTGGACTTCGTATTCATGACAGACAAGCGCAATGTCAACGCCGGCTTTAATCGCATTGACGCCGATATTTTCAGAATAATTATCGGTAGCGCCCATTTGTAAATCGTCGGTAATGACAACGCCGTCAAATTTCAATTCGTCGCGCAGAAGTCCCGTAATAATCGCGGGGGAAATGCTGGCGGGATTTTTATCATCAATCGCGGTGTATTTCAAATGCCCAATCATCACCATAAATTTTGAATTGTCATTTTCGGCGATAACCTTTTTGAACGGCGGCAGGTCTTCAACTTCCAAAATTTCTTTGCTGTCTTCTATGTCGGAAATGGCTTTATGCGGATCTATTTTACTTTTGCCGATGCCGGGAAAATGTTTCAAGCAGTAGAGAAAGTTTTCAGACTCGTAACCTTTAGCGGCGCTTGATGTAAAGGCGGAAACAATCTGCGGGTCGGTTGAAAAATCCCGCGTATCTCTGCCAACGTCGGCTACAGGTGCAAAGTTTATGTTGACGCCGATTTCACGAAGATTCTTCGCGGTTTGTTTTGCGCATTTGTACGCCTCATCAACGTTGCCGGTGTTACCAACTTCTTGCTCGGACGGCATAACTTGAAGGTCGTGTTTCATACGGGCAACTCTGCCGCCTTCTTCGTCAAGCGCGATGAAAAGCGGCACTTTTTCATTTGCGACGGCATTTAAATTATCGACGAACTTTTTAACCTGCGCCTTATTCTCCATATTCCTATCGAAAAAAATTACTCCGCCGAAGTGATATTGATTCAGCAAATATTTAATGTCGTCATTCACATCAGTGCCGTGTACGCCGATTAATACCAGTTGCCCAATCTTTTCAGTCAGCGTCATCGACTTCAAAATTTCTTCGACGGGGTCGGGCTTTTCAACTTTTTCAGCGACATTTTTTTCAGCCTTATTTTCAGCGTTGGCAAGACAGCCGCCGGTAAACGCCACAATTAAAAAAATCGCTATGATACTTAAAAATTTTGATTTCAATTTTTTTTACCACCTTTAAAAATTTTTACGCCATTTTAACAAATATTTTAACTTCCTGCCACAAAAATTTAAATTCAGCTAAAACTTTCACTTTATTTTCAAAATAATTTATGTTAAAATTCATAAAGCTTAAAGCCGAGAGCTGAAGGCTTGGGAGGTGAAATTTTTGGCAACTTCTCAAAACGCAGTGAAGACAAATTCAACCGCTACGGATGAAAAGAGAAGATTTTGGAACAACGACACGGAAGCTATTATCGGCATAATGGTAGTACTTTTGATTTTGGGAACAATAAACATATTCAGTTCAAGTTTCATCATAGCAGAGGCGGAATTTGATTCGCCGTATTTTTTTCTTAAACGACACTTGATTAACATAGCGGTAGGATTTGTGGCATTTGGAATTTGTTTCAAGGTAGACTATCACAAATGGCGCGGGCTTATGCCATTTATACTTTTATTCACGCTGATATCCCTGCTACTGGTACTTGTAATAGGTCCTGAAGTAAACGGCGCTCGACGCTGGTTGCCTTTGGGTGTTACGCAATTTCAGCCGGCAGAAATGGCTAAACTTGTATCAATAATGATTATGGCGGCGTACTTGGCATTGCAGGTAAAGGCTAATCGCGAAATTAAATTTTTCACCGCGCAGATGGGAATAATCGGCGTAATGGCGCTTTTAACAGAGCAGGAGCCGGATATGGGTACGGCGTCGATTATTTTGGGCATACCGATAATAATGATAATCGTAGCCGGTTTGGACTTTAAAAAAGTTTTAAAATTGGTCGGCGCGGTAATAGTCGGCGTAATTTTGCTGATTCTGCGTCAACCGTACAGATTGGAAAGATTGAAAGTCACCTACGATCCATGGTCGGACGCGCAGAATTTCGGCTATCAAACTGTTCAGTCACTTTCTGCGATAGGGTCGGGCGAATTGACGGGCATGGGCTTAGGCGTCGGTGTTTCAAAGTATGATTACTTGCCGGAGGCGCATACAGATTTTGCCTTTGCGATATTCTGTCAAGAAAACGGCTTTTTAGGCGCGGTATTTGTATTTTTATTATTCGCGGCGTTGACGATTTACGCGGCGCGTGTAGCCAATCGTGCGCGTGACGAATACGGGCAAATTTTATCAATGGGCATTATGGTTTTAATCGTCGGTCAAGCCGTTGCAAATTTGTTAATGGTCGGCGGAATGTTTCCCGTTGTCGGCGTACCGTTGCCTTTCATAAGTTACGGCGGCACTTCTCTAATCGTGACAATGGCATCTATCGGCATACTGGCGAATATCGGTCGACTGGGAAATAAGGATTAGTGATTAAGTTAGCTGTAAATCAAATCACGTACAAACTTCACGGCGTCGGGATAATTAAGTCCCGGACTCAATAAAAATAAATCTTGCGGCAGGTAGTACACCTGCTTATTTTTTATCGCGCCAATCGTCTGCCACGCGTCATTTTCAGCAATGGTTTTTTCCATGTTCGATTTAATATCGTCGATATTGCCCATACTCGTGACAAAAATAATTTCGGGATTCTGCGCGGCTAACGTCTCCATACTGTACGGCGCGGCGTCGGGATTATCTTCAAGCGACTTCATACCGGCGGCAACATTTTCCCAGCCGAACATTTTTACTATGCAACCTGCTATACTGCCGTCAAGCTGAACGGTTAAACCCTGCGCGGTGCTGTGCAAAATGGCGACGCGCTTTTCTTCATGCGGCATATCGTCAATGATATTTTTAATTTCGGCGTCCATATTTTTTATAATCTCTTCGCCCTTTTCAAAATTATCGGTAATCTGCGAAAAGGTTTGTAATTCGCGCTTAACGTCGTTGTACGTTTTCATATCAATGACAATCGCCGGAATTTGATTTTGTTCCAACACGTCAAGAAGTTTTTCGTTCATACCTTCGTTGATTATCACCAAGTCCGGCGTACAGGCTAAAAGTTTTTCCATGTCAATTTGGTAAACGTGACCAATTTCCGCAATATCATTCGCCCAATCAGGCGCTTTTTTCTTAGACGCGGGACGCCCTACGATATTGCCGCCTACTTCGTGCAACGGTTCCAAAAATGACACAGAGGTTACAACAATTCTTTCCGGCTTTTTCTCAAGATAAATTTTCCTGCCCGCGTCGTCGTCTATTATCGCAAAAACTTTGTCGGGTACACTATCAACCTTTTCAGCGCCGCAACCTGTTATAAAAAAAAGCGCGGCGATAAGTGCCGCAAAACTAAAAATTTTTTTCAAGGTCATTCGTCACCTTTCAATAATAATATCTCTTGGAATTTTTCTAAATTCAATTTTATATTTTCTCAAAAACTCTTCACCTACCGCGCAGCTCTCCGCAAATATCACGTACGCATCTGCGCGGGTTCGCATTGTCGCCAAAAAATCCCTGTCCAACGCGCCTAAATGAAAATAGTAAGCCTCGCCTTTGTACACGCCCATAAATGCCGCGCAGTCTTCAACGTCCGGCTTAACATACTCCGTAGCGGTTTCTGTAGCCCATACATAGGCGCGCACCTGTTCAATGTCGACATTTGGATTTATGTCATCGTCTATAAATAATTCTTCGCCGACTTCATAATAATCAAAATTTCCGCCAATACGACGTACGCGCTCTGCCGTTATCGTCTCGGCGTAAGGTTCCATTTCGATTAAAATAAATTTTCTATCGCCGCCGTCCGCCGCATTTAGATTCAGTACGGCATGGGCAGTAGTGCCGCTGCCTGCAAAGGCGTCAAGCACGAGTGAATTTTTATCTGTAGCAAGTTTTAAAATTTTTTCTATTAAGCGCCGTAGGTTTCGGCGTGTCAAAAACACTGCCAAAACTTTTAACTTCGCGCTTAGCGGCTTGATTGTCGCCTACCTCTTCAATTTTCCAAATGGTTTTTGAAACTAATCCCTGCTTAACGTCAGATAAAAATCTTTTAAGACGCGGTACATTATTTCCGTCTTCTCCAAACCAAATTCTATTATCTGCGACTAGTTCAGCAAATTTTTCTTTTGAAAATCGCCAAAAGGTACCTGCAGGAGGATAAAATTTTTTACCTTTTGGAGTTGTAATTTCGTAAATATAATTATCACTGCCGCTTTTAGCTTGTAAAGCTCCTGAAGTCCAAGCACCGCGCGGGTCATTGTCGGGGTTTTTATAACGCGCGTCCATTTCTGCAGTACGCGGCAAAAGATTTGGACGCCATACAGATTTATTTTTTGCATAAACC
>CAJOKY010000236.1 GCA_905235425.1 uncultured Selenomonadaceae bacterium | reverse complement strand
GTTTAATTTTTTTGCGTCGGCACGGTGGCGAAAGTAGACTGACTCAACCAATGATTAATGTTAGAACTTTTTCAGTATTTTAGAGTATAATTTTGTACATAGATGTTATAAAACGGCATTTTGTCTGAAAAAATTCCGAGTAAAAATTCAAAATCACGCAATGGTTTAATTTTTTTGCGTCGGCACGGTGGCGAAAGTAGGCTTTTCCCTCAAAAAAGCGCCGCATTCAATCAAATGTTGATTTTTTTATATTGCTTGTCCGTACCAATTTTAACGAACGAGGCTTGAAAATAAAAAATCCCGATGTTTAATCGGGACTTTTTTTGAAAAAATTTTATAGTTTACAAAGAAAACTTTGCAACGTCGCTTTGCATATCGGTAGCAAGTTCAGCCAAACTTTGACTGGCATCGGCAATTTCATGCATTGTAGCGGTTTGCTCTTCCGTCGCCGCACTTACTTCATTGGCGTGAGTACTTGTTGTGTTGGTGGTATTTTTAACTTTATCGACAGCATTCAAAATGTCGTGACTACTTTTATTAACTGCCTCAATGCTAACCATACTGTTTTGAACAGTTTTTGTAAGCTTATCAACTTGCGCCTCGATACTGCGAAAAGCTTCGCCGGTATCCATAACGGATTGCATACCTTCTTGAACGCTTTTATTTCCGCTTTCAATAGACTCTACGGCAGAATTGGTATCTTGTTGAATGCTCGAAATTAATTTAGCAATATTTTCTGCGGCTATGGCGGCTTGTTCGGCAAGCTTACGTACTTCCTCCGATACAACGGTAAAGCCCCTGCCGTGTACACCGGCTCGCGCAGATTCGATAGCGGCGTTAAGAGCCAATAAATTTGTTTGCGCGGCAATACCGCTTATTGATTCTACAATTTGACCGATCTCATCTGAACGTTTTCCCAAATTTGCCACAACCTTCGCAGAGGCGTTGACTTTTTCGGTAATATTTTTCATTAACTCTATTGCGTAATTAACTTTTTGCATACCTTCTTGAGCATTCTTAGCGCTGTCAGTAGAGGCTTCACTCATAATTTTAGCTTCGGCGTGAAGTTCATGCATTTTGGTACGCATATCGACTATAGTTTTCTGCAGTATATCAACAGTTTTTTCTTGATCAGCCGCCGCCTCTGTCATTGCAACGGTGTTTTGTGCAACTGAACTTATTGATTCTGCGCCTTGTTGCGAACTGGCGGTTAATTCTTCAGAAGACGCGGCGACTCTTTCGGAACTTTTGGCAATGCCTAAAAGCAGATCTTTTAATTTTTTACGCATATCGTTGACGCCGGATGATAAAATTCCGATTTCATCATCTGTACGAATTTCTAAATCGGCAATGCGTAAATCGCCGCCGGAAATTTTTTTCATCGTCAAAATAACCTCGTTCAACATACCGATTATTTTGCCAATAAAAAAGTTTAAAATGCCGGTACAGACCACCACTATAATTACCGCCGCCAAAAGTGTCGACATAATAAAATGGCTTATAACGTCATCCATTTCATTTTTTTGTGTACTTACGCCGACAAAAAGCATGCCTATAATCTGTCCGCCGGAATTTTTTAACGGCAGATAAGCGGCGTGGTGCGGCTCGCCCATAACATTTGCCTGCCCTACAAAATCTCTTCCGTTTTTCAAGACATTTTCAATAATTTCTGCCGACGCCTTAGTACCGACGGCTCTTTTGCCGGAGGCGTCTACTACTGTTGTAGCAACGCGCGTATCACCTTTAAAAATTGTAACCTTTCCGTCGCAAATTTTACTAAGCGAATCTACAACATTTTCTGCGCCTTCCATTTTTTGATCGCCTTTGTACAAAACATCGTTTTCAATGCGCCAATCGCCGTCGTACTGATAACTTAAAACTGCCGCCAAAGATTTTACGTCGGAGGCGGCTTTCATCTGCAACGCCCTTGAAAATCCGTCATTTGCGCTTATGTAGCCTAAAATGCCCATCATTATACAAGCTACTATCAATACGATTGTAACTGCCGCCATTGATTTTGATTTTAACCCCATGAAAATTACTCCTTTCCTGTAAATGATTTTCTATTATTATGATAACACATTTATTCAGAAATTGAAAAAAAACTTTTTGATATTGAAAAAATCTATTTGGTGTACAAAAAAATCCCGACGTTGAATCGGGATCTGTTTTATTTTGAGAGAAAAAATTAGGTTATTATGGCGATGAAAATAAAAAATTTACTCTAACCATTGAAGATTTAATATTTACAAAAAAATTACTTTTCAGCAACAAGCCGATTGATAGCGCTGATTAAAGCTTGAATCGACGCGGTAATAATATCGGTATCTTTGCCGACGCCCCAAACAATTTGGCCGTTTTTGCCGGTAATGCTGATATAGGCGATAGCGTTTGAACTCTGCCCAATTTCAAGCGCGTGTTCGTTGTAGGTTAAATCTTTGTACGTAATGCCGAGATTTTCTTGTATCGCATTTGAAACAGCGTCCAATCTGCCGTTACCTCTTGCCTTGTATGTAACGTGTTGACCGTTCACTTCCATTTCAACTTCACCTGCGCGGAAACCGCCCGGCTCTTTTTTTAAGTGGAAGTCAATCAGCTTGTACGGCTTTTCGACGTTTACATATTCGTCGTGGAAAATCTGATAAATTTCGTCCGGCAAAAGTTCCTTATGCTTTTTATCGGAAACGCCTTTAACGCAGTAGCCGAAGTCCTCACGCATCTTTTTCGGCATATCGATACCGTAGCGTTGCTCCATAATAAAGCCGACGCCGCCTTTGCCGCTTTGACTGTTGATTCTGATAACGTCGCCGTCATATTCGCGCCCAACGTCATGCGGATCAATCGGCAGGTAGGGTACAGTCCAACGGTCGGGATTTTTCTCCTCGCGCCAATGCATACCCTTAGCAATGGCGTCTTGATGACTGCCGCTGAACGCCGTGAATATAAGTGCTCCGGCGTAAGGTTGACGGTCATGCACTTTCATACGCGTAACACGTTCGTAAATTTCGACAAGTGACGGCATATCGGTAAAATCAAGGTTGGGGTCTACGCCGAGTGCGAACATATTCATGGCAAGCGTGACTATATCGACGTTGCCTGTACGTTCGCCGTTGCCGAAAAGCGTACCTTCAATTCTGTCAGCACCTGCCAAAAGTCCCATTTCAGAATCCGCCACGCCGCAACCTCTGTCATTGTGCGGATGAAGGCTTAAAACCACTTTGTCGCGGTATTTGAGATTTTTATTTATATACGCCACCTGCATTGCGTAGACGTGCGGCATTGACATTTCAACAGTGACGGGAATATTTATGATAGGTCTGCGGTCAAGTACCGGCTGCCATACGTCCAAAACGGCGTTGCATACTTCAAGCGCGTACTCCGGCTCGGTACCGGTGAAACTTTCCGGCGAATATTCAAATCGGTAATTTGCACCGGCTTTTTCCGTAAGTTCCAGCAAAAGTTTTGCGCCGTCAACCGCAATTTGTTTAATCTCGTCTTTTGACATTCTGAAAACCTGTTCGCGCTGTGCAAGGGAAGTTGAATTGTAAACGTGAACAATGGCATTTTTAGCGCCTTCCAACGCTTCAAAAGTTTTCTTGATAATATGTTCGCGTGCTTGCGTCAAAACCTGTACCGTTACGTCGTCAGGAATGAGATTATCTTCAATGAGTCTGCGCAGAAGTGCATATTCGGTGTCGGACGCGGCGGGAAAACCTATCTCAATTTCTTTAAAACCTATTTTGACGAGAGTTTTGTAAAACTCAATCTTTTCATCAAGGCTCATTGGAATTATAAGTGACTGGTTGCCGTCGCGCAGATCAACACTGCACCATATCGGCGCCTTTTCGGGATATTCTTTCTTCGCCCATTCCAAATTAATCTCCGGCGGCATAAAATAACCTTTGCTGTACTTAGTATGATTTACCATTTTTCTAAATT
>CAJOKY010000235.1 GCA_905235425.1 uncultured Selenomonadaceae bacterium | reverse complement strand
AGTTAGCGTAATATAGTAGAGTAATCTTTTAGTGGGGACGTAGCTCAGCTGGGAGAGCGTACGGTTCGCATCCGTAAGGTCGAGAGTTCGATCCTCTTCACTGGCACCCACAGAACCCTCGACAGGTGTGAGGGAATATTTCTTAACCTAACGACTGCAATAATTATTATCTTAATGGGGGCGTAGCTCAGCTGGGAGAGCGTACGGTTCGCATCCGTAAGGTCAGGGGTTCAATCCCCCTCGCCTCCACCATGAATTGGTGACATGTTTTGTCTTAAAATAAAAGCCTCATCAGTGAAAATTGCTGATGAGGCCTTAATTTTTTTGTTTATAATAGCTTGTTTGATTCAGATAACATAATCGAATTTCTTCTCTGGTTACCTTTACATGAGTTTTCATATACTCATCTTGCGTTACGCCCGGCATAAAATTATACGTGATTTCGACATGATTTTTAAATACAATAACTTTCTCAACAATTAAATCGACTAATTCATGCAGTTCCTCCAAAGTCTTATTCCGGAACTGTTCCTTTGCTTTGTTAAAAAACATTGTTAAGTGCTTTTTTGTAGGAATGGTAACCTGTACTAAGGCTTTTTCTTCTTCATAGGATTTTTCTGTTTCTTTCTTTAATCTTTCGCGTTCTTGAATCCGTTTGTCTATCCTAAGCTGTAGATCCGGATTGTCCGTAGCAATATATTTGTCAGTCAGATTTTCAAGCTCTTGCTCTAATGTCTTTATTGCAGTTTCCATTTTCTGTAATTTCTTATTTGATTCGGTTTGTCTTTGGATTGCATAATTTTGAAATCTGCTAATAGTGTTTGAAATAATTTCCGGACTAAAAATCAATTTTTCTATCTGCGAAAGGATGAAAGTTTCAAGATGGTCCCGGTTAATCTCTTTATTGTCACAAATGTTTTTATTTATCTTATTAGAACGATTACTGCATCGGTACGTATAGGTTGGATTTTGTGTAAGCCGGTTTTTATTCGGGCGTTTACAGTTTCCGTTATAACTACAGGTACAAACTCCGCAATAAATTTTTCCTGTAAGTAAGTATGTTGACTCACAAGTGTGGGCAAACCGTTTCCGTTTTGTCAAAAGACTTTGCACTTTTTCAAATTCTTCGCGGGAAATTATAGCGGGAATTGCATCTTTTACAATAATCTGTTCGTCTTTGGGACGTTCTTTGTGACTGTTACGTTTACGTGTTAAGGGATCTTTTCCGCAGGTCCTATTATAAATGAAATCGCCAGTGTATTTCTGGTTATGTAAAATTGTATTTAAAGAGTTTTTTCCAAACTCTTTGCCTGTCTTGGTTTTATAGCCGTTAATTCGTAACTCCTGGAGGATTTCTCCATATTTTTTTCCGGCTATGATCATGCTGAATATAATACGGACCGCTTCCGCTTCTGTTTCATTGATAACTAATTTTTTATCTGGTCCAATATTGTAACCTAACGGCGGAGTACCGCCGGTGTGCAGGGCTCTTTCGGCATTCAGGCGCAATCCTTTTAGTACTTCATTTTTTAAATTATCACTGTAGTAAGACGCCATTGCGGTAAGCAATGTATCTAACAATTTATCCTCGGGCTTGTCTTCATCTAAAGGTTGGGCGACAGCCAGGAAACGAACTCCGTGGTTCCGTAATATATGGCGATACACTACACTGTCGTAGGTATCCCTTGAAAATCGATCGGCTTTGTGAACAAGGACAAGCTGGAAGTTTTGCAACTTTGAATCGGAAATCATCTGCTGAAAATCTGGCCGGTCATCAGAAGTTCCGGAAAGTGCCTTGTCAACATATTGCTTAATTATAATAATGTTTTCTTTTTTGGCAAATTCGCAAATTGCTTTAACCTGCGCTTCTATGCTTTCCTCCCGCTGCATATCGGAGGAATAACGTGCGTAAAGTACGGCACGGATTGGCGCTCCGCCGTTTTCTTTACGCAACGTGTCCAACATTGTCAGTGACATGATCTTCCTCCTTTAACATACGGTAAATCATTTTCAACATAATATTTTCCAACTTGTCAGCGAACGTAGTAGTATTATTTGATATCGGCATGATTATAGTTGCTGACGGCATATTTGCATTGGCTGTGCATTTATTGATTTCGTTCATGGTATACGCCCCTTTCAGCTAATTTAAGTTAAGGATTTTGGCAGTTGACTGCATTGTAAAAATCTGGTAAGATAAATTAATCACCAAACGTGATTCGTCGTTAATCACTTTTCGTGACTTTTCCTTTGTATTATAGCTCACGAATCGTGAGCGGTCAAGTTTTTTTGGAGGTAATATGTCTGTTAAGGATATTTTTGCAGAAAGATTTACGCTTCTTCGGACGGTTCACCATCAAACATACCGTGATTTAGGCAATGTATTAAACTTAAATGCAAATACCGTTACCGAATGGGCGGTTTCGCGGCGTAATTTTCCAAACCCGGATAAGTTAGTTTTGATTGCCAATTTATACGCCGTTTCTGTCGACTGGTTACTTGGTCGTACTAATATTTTGTATAATGAAGAAATTATGGCATCTATAGAAGATTCTATGATACTTAACTTTTTGGCATCCGTTTATGAAATACCTGTTGAATATAGTAATGCCAGTATTCGAGGAAAGCACTATTCTTTAGCCATTAGAGCCAACATTATCACATTGACGTTTACATCTCAGTATTCCGCAGTTGTACAGGTTTTAGGAAAAGATTTTTTTAAAAAGGATAACTTTGAGTCAGAGATAAAATCCAACAGCTTGAAAATACGCAATGCGTTTATTGATAAATTAGTAAATCAAGGCAATCTTGTTGAGAAAATGTTGGTGCGGGAAACCACTAAGCCTGTCTTTGATGTAGAGTTCGAGTTTCGGCATCCGGTTAAAAAATGATTATCTTAATTTTAAGGAAAGGACGACAGACAGATCTGCCGTCCTTAATTTTGTATGATGGGCATGTCGTCCATCTTGTGGTTAAAATCCATCGTAGTGTAGCTGCCGGTAAAATCGGTTGCAACACCAATAGCTTGTGTTGTGATATATAGGATAGAAGAAGTCGGTTTTTGAATTCTTCAGGGAGTGGATTTTTCTTGCTTAAACCGACGTAACCACATGGCTGCGAGGCTATTTCCTTGAGATGCTGCCAGGCGGCAGTATTTTTCTGCTTCTTCGCGAGTTATTAGCGCCGAAATTGGTCTTCTTTTGGAAAATAAGTAGTGGAAGACAATTTTAGTTTGGGCAGATTCATAACCGCTTTCGGCTGATTGGCGTAACCATTTCAGTGCTGTTGCCGCATCTTCCGGCACTCCTAGTCCGGCTTCATACGAAACGCCTAGCCAGTACTGTGCTTCCGCTTGTCCCTGCTTGGCCGCTTTACTCCACCAAGTTACAGCTCGCTTACGGTTGGTTCGTGTGCCTTGCCCCAAAAAATAGCAATATCCTATTAAGTACATTGCATTGGAATCACCTTGCTCGGCTGCGGCTAAACAGGCCAAAAAGTCTTGATTTGTAATTTCAGGTTTAAAATTCATTTTAGTGTTTTCTCCTTAATATTTTATTGTTCTTGTCGTTGAATGTTTTTTGTAAACGACAGTCATTAGGGAAATCTATCGTTTTCTGCTATTTTCTTCGTATTGCAGAGCGAGTAAAATCATTCTTGCAGTTGCCAATATACAGCGTTGCCATGTGACATCGAGCCGGGTATAAACATCAATCATTTCATTCATATCGGTTGTTTCTTTGGGCCTATTTTCATATTCAAATGGCAGATTGCAATCTAGCCAACAGGGGTCTACTTTTAACGCTTCTGCCAGGCGACGCGTGTATGCATGGTTAGGCACGCTTTTTCCGTGAAGGTAGAGGCTTAGTGTAGCCGGATGTATTGGCTTCAATCCTTTGATTTTGTCTTCTGTCAGGGCGGATACTTCTTTGGCAGTATAACGCCTTTTGCG
>CAJOKY010000234.1 GCA_905235425.1 uncultured Selenomonadaceae bacterium | reverse complement strand
CTTTACAGTCAGCTTAAAATCGATATAAACGGCGCATTCGGCGGCATAGGCGTTTACATGAGCATTAAAGAGAACGGCGTACAAATTTTAAGCGTCATTCCCGACGGTCCCAGCGATAAAAGCGGTCTGCAGGCAGGCGATTCAATTTTGGCGGTGGACGGACAACCCATAAACGAAATTGAATATACAGAAGTTGCTTTAAAAATTCGAGGCGAGGTCGGTACTACCGTTGACCTTTTAATTCACCGTGACGGCGAAGAAGATAAAACTTATACCATTACGCGCGAAATTATAAAAGCGCAGACCGTTTCCGGCAAAATGCTCGATGATTCAATGGGTTATATTCGCATTTCAAATTTCAGCGAAAATACCGGCAAGGAATTTAAAACCGCGCTTAACAATCTTGAAAACGAAAGTATGAAAGGTTTAATTCTTGACCTTCGCCAAAATCCCGGCGGATTAATTACAAGTTGCATTGAAGTCGCAAAAGAAATTGTTCCGGCGGGACCGATTGTTTCAGTGATTCAGCGCGACGGTACAAAGGAAGTTTATAATTCTGAATTGGAGAAGACAAAATTTCCAATAGTCGTGTTGCTTGATCAAAACAGCGCCAGTGCGTCTGAACTTTTATCAGGCGCGTTGCAGGATACAAAGGCGGCTGTAGTAGTCGGCGTGAAGTCTTACGGCAAAGGCTCAGTGCAAACGGTTATCCCCATGTTTAAAGATGACGGCTTGAAATTGACTGTTGCAAAGTATTATACGCCGAACGGCAGAAGCATTGACGGCGTCGGCATTACGCCGGATTATGAAGTACCGCTGGAAAGTCCTTTGCCTATGACGCGCGAATTAAATACCGATTCAAGTACTGATGCGCAACTTAGAAAAGCTGAAGAAATTTTGACGGAGCAGATAAGGGGTTAGGGGTTAGCTGTTAGCTGTTAGCTGTTAGGTTTTAGCTGTTAGCTGTTAGCTTTTAGCTTTTAGCTTTTAGCTGTTAATCGCTAATGGCTAATGGCTAATCCCTGTTCCCTAATCCCTAATTAACAAATGTTTGAATATGAATTTATGAAAAATGCGCTGTGCGCAGTCCTACTTGTCACGCCGCTTTTCGGCATACTCTCAACAATGGTCGTCTCCAATCGAATGGCATTTTTTTCAGACTCACTCGGACACGGCGCATTTACCGGCATTGCCATAGGCGCGCTAATCGGCGTTGACGAAGAAATTATAGGCTTGATGACATTTTCAGTGGTATTTGCACTGCTGATAACGTACATAAAAAATAAATCGCACGGCGGCGCTGATACGGTTATAGGCGTATTCAGCTCGACGGCGATAGCGCTGGGCTTAATGTTAATGTCTGCAGGCGGACAGTTCAATAAATTTTCAAGGTTCTTAATAGGTGATTTATTAAGCATTACGCCGGAAGATTTAATTCACTTGGCGGCAGTATTCGTCGCGGTTTTAATTTTATGGGCGTTGCTTTTCAACCGGCTTTTAATTTCGTCGGTAAACAAAACACTGGCACGAAGTCGCGGCATAAATACGCACGTCATAGAATCAATTTTCGCGGTAATGCTGGCAGTCGTCGTAGCATTAAGTATTCAATGGGTAGGCATTTTGATAATAAATGCACTGTTGGTACTGCCTGCGGCGGCGGCTCGAAATGTGACAAATTCAGTCAAGCCGTACCATATTTTAAGCGTGGCGGTAGCGTTAAGCTCCGGCATTGTCGGCTTGCTTTTGGCGTATGAATTAAATTCTGCGGCAGGCTCAACTATCGTAGTCTGCGCGGCGGTAATTTACTTTGTGACATTATTTTTAAAGCCGCGTTTTGTAAAATAGCAAATTTTGAAATGGAGGAATGTTTTATGAATGTCATTGAAACGAATTTGAAAGGCGTCGTTATCATTGAGCCTAAGGTTTTCGGTGATTCGCGCGGTTGGTTTATGGAGAGCTGGTCTAAGCAGAAGTTTGAGGCGGCAGGTTTAAACTTTGACTTCGTGCAGGATAATCAGTCCTACTCGGCGCACAAGGGAACTCTGCGCGGCTTGCATTACCAGCTTAACCCTATGTCGCAGGCAAAGCTTGTACGTTGCACGCGCGGCAAACTTTTGGATTTTGCGGTTGATATTCGTCAAAATTCTCCGCAGTTTGCAAAGTGGACGGCGGTTGAACTTTCGGCAGAAAATAAGCGTCAACTTATTATACCGCGCGGTTTTGCACACGGCTTTTTGACTTTGACCGATGACGTGGAAATTCAGTACAAGGCTGATAATTACTACGCGCCGCAATGTGACGGCAATATTAAATGGGACGACGCGCAGATTGGTATTAAACTTCCCTTCGCGCCTACGATTTTGTCAGACAAAGACGCTAAAGCTCCGTCACTCAGTGAACGCATTGAACGCGGCGAATTGAATTTTTTCTTTGATTGAGAGGTATGAATTATGAAAATAGTTGTAACAGGCGGCGCCGGATTTATCGGCAGTAATTTTGTTTACTACCTGCTGAAAAATTGCCCTGAAGATTTTGTTATCTGCTACGATAAATTGACTTATGCCGGTAACCTTGAAACGCTTGCCGACGCGCAGAAGTCTGATAAATTTAAATTTATTCGCGGCGATATTGCAGATCGCGCACAGGTTTATAAATTATTTGAAGATGAAAAGCCGGACGTTGTAGTAAACTTCGCGGCTGAAAGTCACGTCGACAGATCTATTGAAGACCCCGAGCTTTTCCTGCGCACAAACATAATCGGTACAAGTGTCCTGCTTGACGCTTGCAAAAAATACGGCATTGGACGTTTTCATCAAGTTTCGACAGATGAAGTTTACGGCGATTTACCGCTTGACAGACCCGATTTATTTTTCACGGAAAAAACTAATTTGCATACGTCCAGCCCCTATTCTGCAAGCAAGGCGTCGGCAGATTTATTGGTACAGGCATACCAGCGTACATACAAAATTCCCGCCACAATTTCGCGTTGCTCCAACAACTACGGACCGTACCATTTTCCGGAAAAATTAATCCCGCTTATGATTATAAACGCGCTGAATGATAAAAAATTGCCGGTATATGGAGCAGGCGCCAATGTTCGCGATTGGCTTTTCGTAGAAGATCATTGCTCAGCTATTGATTTAATTTTACGCAAAGGCAAAATCGGCGAAGTCTACAATATTGGCGGGCATAATGAACGCACGAATTTGGACGTTGTGAAAACGATTTTGAAAATTTTGGGCAAAGGCGAAGACTTAATAGAGTTTGTCACGGACAGAAAAGGGCACGATCTGCGCTATGCGATTGACCCCGCGAAAATTGAAAGTGAACTCGGTTGGACGCCGCAGACTAAATTTAAAGAAAACCGTTGCATGGTATCTTGATAATCGCGATTGGTGGGAAAAAATTATAAGCGGCGAATATCAAAACTACTACGCCAAAATGTACGGCAACAGATGAATTATGCCAAAGTACTCGGAGCTTTATCGTCTGCTGAAAAAATATGGTTGCTATTTTGTGGAGCACGGTGCCAGTCACGATAAATGGTACAGTCCTTTAACCAATAGAAATTTTTATGTACCGCGCCACAGTTCGCAAGAGGTTAAGCCCGCAACACTTAGAAAAATCTTAAAAGATGCCGGTATCAAATAATTTAATTTGGAGGGATTGGTTATGAAAGGCGTATATCCTTGCATTTTAGTGCCGGAAGAATTCGGCGGCTTTTCGGTGCTGTTTCCTGACTTTTGCGGAGCCACTCAAGGCGAAACTTTGTATGAAGCGTTAGAAATGGCGGAAGATTTTTTAGGATTTGCCGTAACAAGTGCTGTGGATAACGGTGAAAAAATTCCTACACCTACTAATTTGAAAGATATTGTTATAGAAGACGACGGCGCTTTTGTATCGTGGATTAAATTTGACACGGACGCTTATAAAAAAATTTTAGCCAAAACTGAATCAGCAATCGGCGCGGCATAAAATTAATTTAAGAGATAAAAATTTTAAGGCGGGAGGTGACGGCGTGAAATTTGTATCGTGGAATGTAAACGGACTTCGCGCTTGTTTGAAAAAAAATTTTATAAAATCTTTTAAATTTCTTGACGCTGATATTTTTGCTCTGCAGGAAACGCGTATGTTGGAAGGGCAAGCGATTTTGGATATTGACGGCTATTCGCAGTATTGGAACAGTGCTGAAAAGAAAGGTTATTCCGGCACGGCGATTTTTACCCGCGTACAACCGCGCTCGGTGAATTACGGCATTGGAATTGCTGAACACGATACTGAGGGACGCGTCATTACGCTCGGCTTTTCAGATTTTTACTTCGTCAACGTATACACGCCAAATTCCCGCAGAAAACTTGAACGGCTTGATTATCGTATGACGTGGGAAAATGCTTTTCGCGCGTACCTTGAAAAATTGGACGCCGTTAAGCCGGTGATTATTTGCGGAGATTTAAACGTGGCTCATCAAGAAATAGATTTAACTAATCCCGCGTCGAATCGCCATAACGCCGGCTTTACTGATGATGAGCGCGGTAAATTTAGCGAACTTTTAAATTCCGGTTTTACCGATACTTTCAGATATCTTTACCCTGATAAAAAGGACGCTTATACATGGTGGTCTAACTTTCAAAATTCGCGTGAAAGAAATATCGGCTGGCGTATAGATTATTTTTTGGCGTCAGACAGAATTGCTGAAAAAATTTCTGCCGCAACCATTGAGCCGCAAATTTTAGGCAGTGATCATTGCCCCGTTACGCTGGAAATTTTTTAATCATCAAAAATATAACTACTCATCAAAAATAGAACGGCGCGGATGTGCCTTGAGCTGCGTACGATAACGCCGAAATTATTTTAAACTTCGTGCGTACGTAAAAGCCGGAATTACGAAAAAGTAAGCGAACTACAGCCGCGCCATGTTTTCTTTTGTTACTTTTCTTTACGCTAAAGAAAAGTAAATCACGCTAAAGAAAAAGTAAATCACGCTAAAGAAAGTAGTTACACTAAACTTAAACTAAAAATTTTTTATAAAGTTGACATTTACCAACAGTCTCTAATATCGACGCTGAAAGAAATTAAAAATTTCAAAAAATTTTTTGTGTAATTTTTCTGAAAAAGAAGGAAGTTAAAACGTAACGGCGAATAGTGAAAAAAAGAAAGTCAACGTTGCCCAGTGCAACGGTTTTTAATGAAGTGTTATAAAAGACAGGAGTTGGTTTTTAATGACTGAAGCGACAACCACAATCGAAAACAAAACCGGTATTCATGCGCGTCCCGCGTCGGTCTTCGTGCAGACTGCATCCAAGTTCAAATCCAAAGTTCAAATCAAGGCTAAGGGCAAAACCGTTGACGCTAAGAGCATTCTCATGATCATGAGCATGGGCTTGACGAAGGGCACGGAAATTACACTTTCGGCAGACGGTCCGGACGAAGCGGACGCTGTAGCAACTTTGAAAAAACTCGTTGACGACAAGTTTGGCGAAGAGTAAACCTTATTACGCCGCAATTTTTTCGGGGAGGAGGGAGGATAAGTTCTTCCCGCCTCCTTTTTGATATAAAAAGTGAGAGGTATATTTTTATGGCAGACAAAATTAAAGGCAAGGGCGTAATTTCCGGCGTCGCAGTCGGAACTATTTTGTTGGCAGGTCAAAACCTTGACGGCTATCTTGTAAACTATCAACCCGGTACAAAAGCGGCGGAAAAGAAAAAAGCGGCACAGGCGCTTGTAAAAGTTGCCGAAAACCTCAAAGCTACAATCGACGACTACACGTCAAAAGGACTTAAAGAGCAAGCCGGCATTCTTGAAGCACACCGCCTTTTAATCGAAGACCCCGCGATAAGCGAAAAAGTTGAAGAAGAAATCGAAGCTACCGGCAACGCGCCTAAGGCTGTCCTCAACGCTTATGAAACAAATGCACAGGTTTTCGAGGCAATGGAAGACGAATATTTCAGAGGACGCGCCGTCGATATGCGTGACGTCGGTAAACGCATTGCAAAATTCTTGCTCGGCATTAAAGATCCTGAAATCGTCGGCAAAGTCATTGTCGCAGGTAAAGAAATTGAACCTTCCGTAATTGCGGGACTGCCTACCGATAAAATCGCAGGCGTCATTCTCGGTGCAGGTTCAACCACCGCGCACGCTGTCATTATTGCGAAAACCCGCGCTATTCCTACCGTTGTAGGCGTCGGTGACGGCATTGAGCAAATGGCTAACGGCGATCCGGCAATTTTGGACGGCGAAACCGGCGAAATTTTGATTCGTCCTTCTGATGACGAGCGTACCGCTTACAACGAAAAAATTAAAAAGCAGGAAGAACTTAAGGCGCATTATGCAGAACTTAAAACACTTCCCGCGAAAACTCAAGACGGCGCAGAAGTTGAACTCGTTGCCAATATCGGTTCACCTGCAGATGCCGATGCCGCTATCAAAAACTTTGGCGCTACCGGCGTTGGACTTTTCCGCTCCGAATTTGTATTCATGGGCAAACAGGACATTCCGAAAGAAGAAGATCAGTTCAAAGAATACAAAGCGGCTGTTGAAAAGTGTGCAACCGTAACTCATGGCGAAGGTCTTTGCGTCATTCGTACAATGGATATCGGCGGCGATAAACCCCTGCCCTATATTCAAGTCGGCGAAGAAGAAAACCCCTTCTTGGGATATCGCGCAATTCGTATCAGCTTGCAACGTCGCGACCTTTTCATGCCGCAGTTGAAAGCTATTCTGCGCGCAGGCAAATTCGGTAAAGCCGCTATCATGTTCCCGATGGTTATCAATGTCAAAGAATTCCTCGACGCTAAAGAATTTGTCGAAGAGGCAAAGCGCGAGTTGGTACAGGAAGGCAAAGAGTATGCGGACAATGTTCAAGTCGGCATAATGGTTGAGACTCCTGCCGCCGCAGTCATGGCTCCTATCCTTGCAAAGTACGTTGACTTCTTCTCAATCGGTACTAACGATCTTGTACAATACACGTTGGCTGTTGACAGAGGCAACGCGCAGATTTCCTACCTTTACAACCACTTCAACCCCGCCGTACTGCGTCTTATCAAGCGTACCATTGAATCAGCTAACGCGGAAGGCAAATGGGCAGGTATGTGCGGCGAAATGGCGTCCGATCCCAACGCGGCTATCCTTCTTATGGCTATGGGCATTAAGGAACTTTCCATGAGTGCTCCTTCCATTCCGAAAGTCAAAGAGCGCATTCGTAACATTACCTTGACTGAATGATAAAGTTATGGAAATGGAAGACGGCGACGAAATTAAAAAATACTTGGCTACTATCGGCTAATCAATCGCTGAAAATTAAATCACCTATATAAAAAATTAAGTCTGTCGTTCGACCGAGCGGCAGGCTTTTTTGGTGCAATATTGAATTTTTATAAAATGTAAAGGATTCTGCATGGGTGGTGAATTTATATTGCAGGATTTTCAGCACGGCGGACTTGTTTACGACGCGGCAGGGCAAATTGCATTTGAACATGACTTCAGCGCTAACATAAATCCGCTGGGACTTTCGGACGCGGTAAAAAATGCGCTTATTGAAAATATCGGCGGCGTGGTACATTATCCCGATCCTGCGGCGTCTGAATTAAAAAACGCCGTCGCTAATCGTTACGGCGTGGCGAAAGAAAATTTGGTGTTGCTTAACGGTGCGGCGGAATTTTTTTACCTTTATTGCAACGTCGTAAAGCCGCGAAAAATTTTAATCCCCGTACCGAGTTTTTCTGAATACGAAAAGGCGGCTCGTGCAAATGGCGCTTATGTAGAATATTTTTTTCTGCGCGAAGATGATAATTTTGAATTTGATGCGGAAAAAATTTTGGCGAAGGTTACGGCTGAAAAATTTGACTGCCTGATAATAGGGCGTCCCAACAATCCTACCGGCAACGTCATTTCACTTGACGCATTGCAAAAAATTTCAAGCGCCGTAAATATTTTGGTGGACGAATCATTTATAGATTTTATACCTGCCGAATCTGCGCGGGAACTCGTCAACGCCAAAATTTCCGTCGTACAATCTCTGACAAAAATTTTTGCAATACCCGGTCTTCGTTTAGGCTTTGCAGTTGTCGAAAAAAATTTGGCGGCAAGATTAAATTTCTCAAAAGACGTATGGAATGTGAACTTCTTGGCACAAAAGGCAGGCGTCGCGGCATTGTATGACGAAAAATTTTTACGTGACACTCGCTCTTGGCTTGATACTGAAAAAAAATATTTTGTCGAAAAACTTAAATCTTTGCCGAATATAAAAGTTTTCGCACCTACCGTGAATTTCATTTTAATTAAGCTAAAGTCACGTGAGGCGGCAAATTTCGCAGTTCAAAAATTACGCGAAGAAAAAATTTTGGTACGAAGTTGCGGCAATTTTGCGGGACTCGACGAAAGAT
>CAJOKY010000233.1 GCA_905235425.1 uncultured Selenomonadaceae bacterium | reverse complement strand
AGTGCGCCCTGCTTAAATTCCACGTCGTCGGGAAGTTCAACCGGCAAATCTTTTTCAGGAACTAAAACTTCGCCGCAGTCGTCGCAATAAATTACGGGTATAGGTGCGCCCCAATATCTTTGACGCGAAATTAACCAATCGCGCAGTTTGTAGTTGACTTTTTTATTGCCGAACCCTTTTTGCTCCGCCTCGTTCATAATGGCGTTGAAACCTTCGTGAAATTCCATGCCGGTGAACTTGCCGGAATTTACCAATACGCCTTCATGTTCGACATAAGCCGCCGTCATTTCCTCAAGCTTTAAAACTTTATCCTTAGGCTGAAGTGTCAAAATAATATCAATGCCGTACTTTTTCGCAAACATCCAATCGCGCTGATCTTCAGAAGGTACGCCCATAACCGCGCCGGTACCGTATTCAAATACCACGTAATTTGTAATCCAAATTTGCGCCTTGTGACCGTTGAAGGGATTGACGCAGTAAAAGCCGGTGAAAATACCTTCCTTTTCAGATTCGCTTGACGTACGCTCAATGTCGGACTGATTTTTAACTTTTTCGCAGAATTTTTTAATTGCGTCGGCATTGGGACTTTTCGCCAAAATTTTTTCAACCAGCTTATGTTCAGGTGCAAGCGCCAAAAACGTTATGCCGAAAGACGTATCGGGACGCGTTGTGAAGACGGAAATTTTTTCATCAAGCTCCGGTACGTCCAAAGTAATTTCCAATCCTTCACTGCGTCCAATCCAATTTTCCTGCATAATCTTAACGCGGTTTGGCCAGCCCTGCAACTTGTCAAGGTCGGCTAAAAGTTCGTCGGCATAATCGGTAATTTTGAAAAACCACTGCGCCAAATTTTTCTTATGAACTTCGTGATCACAGCGCCAACATTTACCGTCAACAACCTGCTCATTGGCAAGCACCGTACCGCAAGTGTCGCACCAATTAACCGCTGCCTCTTTCTTGTAGGCAAGACCGCGCTTATAAAAAAGTTCAAAAAGCCACTGCGTCCAACGGTAATAATCTGCGCGGCAAGTCTCAACTTCGCGATTCCAGTCATAGTCAAGCCCCATTGCCTTTTGCTGATTAATCATATTTTTTATATTTGAAAAAGTCCAATCATTCGGCTTGACACCGTGAGAAATTGCGGCATTTTCTGCAGGCATACCGAAGGCGTCAAAACCCATTGGGTGAAGGACGTTAAAGCCCGCCATTTTTTTATACCGCGCCACAACGTCGCCGATTGAATAATTTCTTACGTGACCCATATGCAAATTGCCGGAAGGATACGGGAACATTTCAAGCGCGTAATATTTCGGTTTACTTTTATCAATTTCTGTTTTGTAATATTCGGGGTTATCCCAAATCTTTTGCCATTTCTTCTCAATCTCTTGCGGATTATATTTCTCCATAAAAAATTCCTCCTTAAACGAAGGAATTATAAACGCGCAAATTTTTTTTGTAAAGACTCGTACCTGCTACAAGGCGGCGCGGCTAAAAATTGTTGTTATAAAAATTCAACAAAAAAATCTGCATAAGCATAAAAGCAAGTGCAGACTTTTGGTTTAATACATATTGTTCTGCAATTCAGTCGGCAGAAATACGAAGTTGATGAACTGCAGATTTTTCAACGTCAATGTCGGAGCCGGTACGGAGGAACGTTTCAAAAACTTCATTAGTCGAGGTATTAACCGCCTCAACATGAACACCGGAGGCGTCAACTTTGAAGGTGACTTTAATCGGCGTGTTGCGAGAAGTTTGAGGCGGCAGATTTACAATCAATTCGCCCAAAAGTTTTACGTCATTGGCGGGGTCGGTAGCTTGCGGGTTGCCGTCTTCGTCAACGCAGGGGATTATAGTATCTTCAGTAGATCTGTTTTCAAAGGCGCGAAGGCGTACACGCTCCTGATTATCTTCAAGCGGGTAATAGGTTTTGGAAAATACGGCAGGCATTTTTTCACCGATTTTAATGAAGTTTTCCAAAACGTACTTGTGCTTACTGCCCTTCGTATCGACAACGCCGGGACCGAATGAACGCGGCGTCTGATCTTCAACGTCAAATTTTGCGGTAAGCTGTTCGGCGCGATCTGTGGAAGGTTCACCGTTAGAATCAACGGGGGAAATGTCTTTGCCTACGGAATTTTCCTCAACTACAAGCATACTGGCATAAATCGCGGCGCCTTTAGCAACGGCTTGATCAGGGTCGTGTTGCTGAACTTTGCCGGGAAATTTTTTCTCAACAGCATCTTTAATCATCGGCATGTAGGTTGAGCCGCCGACTAAAAGCACGGTGTCAATATTTACGCCATGAACTTTATCAAGCGCATTATCGACAAAGTTCATCGTCTTTGCAACAAGGTCTGAAGTCATATTTTCAAAATCTGCGCGTTTAAGAGAAACTTCAGTACGCGAACCGCCTACGTCAATTCTAACTTTAGTAGACTGCTTTTTACTAAGTTTGCGTTTAGCCTCTTCAACCTTGCTTCTGATATCCTGCCGCGTTTCTGCTTCAATCTCCTGCGCAGTCAAGCCGTTTTCGTCACAGCAGGCGCGCAGAATGTGATCGTAAAGTTTATCGTCCCAATCCTTGCCGCCTAATCTGTCGTCGCCGTCGGTAGCCAACACGTTAATTTTTTGTACGTCATTACCGGTTTCATTCTGCGACATAGTCATTTGAATAATGGTAACGTCGAAAGTGCCGCCGCCTAAATCGTAAACCAAAATGGTACGGTCTTCTTGAAATTCTCTCGCGCAGTAACTCAACGCCGCCGCAGTAGGTTCATTAATCAGACTCAAGACGTTAAGCCCTGCCAATTCACCGGCTTGTTTCGTAGCGCTGCGCTCTTCAAGTCCGAAGTACGCGGGAACTGTTATGACAACGGTTTCAATAGTGCCGCCTTGTGATTCGACGAGATTTTTAAGACGCGTCAAGATAAGTGCGCTGATTTCAACCGGCGTGTAGGTTTTGCCGTCAAATTCATAAACGCGATTATCGGGCTTGCCGATTTCACGCTTGACGAATTGCACGACGCGCTCGCCGTCAGTTTCGATATTTTCTTTAGCCGCTTGACCGACTACGACGTTATTTTCATTTTCAAAAAATACAACGGAGGCTACCATATTTGAATCGTCTTCGTTGTTTCGGATGACTTCGGGGTTGCCGTTGGCGTCAAGGCGTGCTATGCAAGAATACGTTGTCCCTAAGTCTATACCGTATGTACTCATTAAAAATTTTTCTCCTTTCGATTTTTAGCTATTAGCTGTTAGCTGTTAGCTATTAGCTGTTAGCCGGTAAGATTTAACATTCTACCAGATACTTGCTACCGGCTAATCCCTGCTATCGGCAAATTCCGACGTTGATTTATTGACAAGTGCCGCGTCGAAAACATAAACGTCTACGTATTCGCGATAAAGCGGTCTGCCGTTACGTATTACGCCCGGTCTGCGGCTTCGTGCAATTTTATTGTGCATTTCGACATTTGCCGTAGCTATCGTGTTAATGACTTTGGTTAAAAGCGCTCGGCGCGGTTCGCCCTTGAGTGAGGTAAAAACTTCCGCGTCATAATCTGCCAAAATATCTTCCAATTCGTCGAAGAGTAATTGCAATTTTCGGCGACTCCTGCCGATAATGTTTTCGTCGTCCAAAAGTGTACGATACTCCACGCATACCGCCGCAATGGCTTTTAATATCGGCGTGAACTGTTCACCGCGTTGCTGTTCGCGGAAAATTTCCAATTCATCCTGCATGCCGCCGCGTACTTGGTTTTGAAAGTTGACGTTTTCGCGAAGGACTTGAATCAATCTGCGCGATATCTTTTTTTGCTCTTCGTAAACGTCTTTCAACATTTCATCTGCACTTAATTCCGGCGTTGAATTTTGTGCAACCTCTTCGGCGTTAAATTCCGTATTTTCATCCACAATAATTTCTCCCGCAATTCTATTTAAAATCATTAGTTACACTGTTCATAAAGTGAACATAATTTTTA
>CAJOKY010000232.1 GCA_905235425.1 uncultured Selenomonadaceae bacterium | reverse complement strand
GCGGATATTTCTTTAATTTCCAATGGCGTTTTCAATAAAAAATTTATAGAGGAATGTTTCAACAACGGTCTTCAGAGAATAAACATTTCCATTCACGCCTGGTCGGATTTGAAGCTCGCCGAAAAAATCGGCATGAGCCTTAAGCAGTTGAATCTTTTGCATGAAAATCTAAATTATCTGATCGCAAGCAAAAAACTCACCAAGCTGAATTACGTTTATCTTAAACGCAATAATCTTGATGAGTTTTATGCCATCATGGACTGGATTAATTCCAACGAGCAAGTGCTGGATATTCTGAATTTGCTCAGCGACGACGAAATTGCGCTCAGTCAAGAGCAATGCACGTTTGAAGAAATTTTTTCCAAAATCCGGGCACGATATACCGTCCACGAAGTCGGCGTGCATAAAAATTTTTGCAGTCTGGATTCGTTAAGGATAAAGTTGGCTGAAGGTGGCACCGTCAATTTGAAAATTTTCCCTCTAAATGAATCGAGACCTTTTTCCGCCTGCGACGGTTGCAAAAAATTTTCTTACTGTCGCGAGGGCATTAGGGCAATTCGTCTCACGCACGACGGCTTTTTACAACCCTGTCTTTTCCGCTACGACAATCGGTTTTACGTCGGCGATATGGAGAGCGAATTGCCCACCGATATTATCTGCACTTTAAATGATTGGCTTGAGACGCTTTGAATTAATCCGCGAGCATTTTGTAAATTTCATTTGTCGAGTAGCGTTTTATCTGCCAATTATCTGCGCATAATGACGTTCCGCCCTGCATAACCGCAAAAGCGTAGTGATAATATTTGCCGACGAGTCGCAGTATCGACTTGTTATAATCGCCGTAAGGGTAGGCGTAGGACAAAACTTCACCAAAAAGATTCTCCAAAAATTCTTTGGACTTCGACAGCTCGTATTCAACGTCGGCAAGGTTTAACTTAGACAAATTGCGATGCGTGACGCCGTGCGAGGCGATTTCCCAGCCGTTGTCTTGAAGTTGGCGGAGTTGCTCCGTAGTCATATGGCGTCTTAGTTTCGGGTCTTTGTTATTCCAAGTGTTGTCTTTGCCGGAAAGACTCGTGCAAACAAAAGCCGTCGCGGTAAAATTGTATTGGCTTAAAATCGGCATGGCGATATTGACGAGGCTTTCGTAACCGTCATCAAAAGTGCAGATAATAGCGTTGCGTCGTGCCATCGGCGTCTTTTGGAGATAATCTTTCATGGAACAAAGGATGTAGCCGCTTTTGAACACAAACTCGACAAAATCTTTGAATGCACTTTCGGGCATTGTAATGCTGTCGCGCAAATCGGGCTGAACGTCATGTAATGCAAGCGTAGTCACGTGTTCGATTTGTTTGGCGGCTGAAATATCTTTCGCGGGGAGAAAGTAGTGGGCGAGTAATTGTTGCCACTTTTTCTTTATGATTTCAGGCTCACATGCGGCGTTGATTTTTTGCATTGCCTCGGCATAGAGGTTTTCTTTATTGTCGAGATCAATCAATCGCTTAAGATTTTCTGCCATTACCGCCGGCTTCCACGAATCAAAAAACAATAGCGGAAAGTCCGCGCCGAGGAGTTCCGCCAAAAAGCCCGTCTTGGAACTGATAAACGCCCTGCCGCTCCGCAAACATTCCGTTATGGAATTCGGGTGCCCTTCGCATACCGAACCTTGAATGTAAAAGTCCCAACCGTGCATAATTTTTTCCAATTCCTCGCGGCTAGTGTAGCCTATAAAACGGACGTTGTTTTCCAAATCAAGACGACGAATTGCCTCGGTGTAACTTTGCATCAAATGATTGTCGACTTGCCCGACGGTCTCAAAAATTATCGGGGTAACTGAAATTTTTTTAAACTCCGCAACCATATGCAATAAATTTAGAATACCTTTCTTTTCGTTCAGCTGGGATGCCGCGCAACCGACCTTTATATTCGCGGGGAGATTTGGGAACTTGACGGGAGCAAAGCTCGTTTTTGTATCGTTGGGAATTACGGAAATTTTGTCGCGGAATGAGGGGTTAATACTAACAACATTTTCAAGCATTTCGTTTGAGAGACAAACGATTTTATTCGCCCGCCGACAAGCTTCCTTAAGATAAGTGATGCGGTCGGCAAACCACTTGGAAAGATTTATATCGCTACCGCGTAGGGAAAGAACAAACGGCTTGTGCAAACGCTCGGCGAGCAGGGAGGCGTAATAACCGTTATAGCCGGCACCGAAGGCAATAACCGCGTCGACGTTTTGATACTCGGCGCAATCGTTTTTCAGCTTGTACTCCTTGAGTATCGCGTCTTCGACCTGCGAGTAACTCCTAACGTCGACCGTCACTATCGGATAATCGGCGGCGTTATCGATCAAAACGGTATGTTCTTTCGAGAGGAGGTTAATTAGTCGCGAACAGGAAAGGGCTCGCCCGCCTCCATCCAATCCAATCTCCGTCGTCACGATGAGCAACAACATTTAAAGTTCACTTCCTCCATTGATAAGGTGTGCGTAAAGGGTATCACGGCTCACCAAAACTTTTTCCGGCAATTTGTAAGTCAATTTGTGAATCGGCGACAAAGTTTTCAATTCGGCGAAACGTTTGGCACAATATTTTGTTTGCAATTCAAACTGCATGAAGTGCGGCAGAACATTGCTGACTTTCGGTACGGATTCAAAAATTTGCGGGTACTCCGTTATCACCATTCTAAAGAACATGTGGAAGATAAAGTACGTTTGGAGATAATCTTTGTCGAGCCAGTATTTTTCCAAGAGCGACTTTACGAGCTTTAATAGCGGATGATTTTTGCAGGAAGCAATAAACCAGGTTGATATGGGTCTTACATCGCCGCTAAGCCAATGCCAACTGCTGTACATAAAAAACGGCGTGCGCGTCACGTATTCGGGAAATTTTTCGCCCGTAACGAGAACCGTCGCGTCAATCCAAATCCCGCCGTAATTTTCAAGCAAATCCAAACGAATCATGTTTGAAAACGCAGTGCTTGAAATTATTCCCTTGCGCCACTTCCGAGTAAAGATCTTGTCGAGCGTTATATATTGCTCCAAATTGTCCTGCGTTATGAGAATGTGCGTCCAGTCCGCGAATTTTTCTGCGAGCGCACGATGACACGTCTTGACTAGGGGCGGCATTTTCTCAACCCCTTGTAGCCAACACGTCCAAATAATTTTCGGCGGAAGGTCGTCGCTCGGAATGTATGCGCAACGGAGAGACTTCAAGAAACCATGATATTCGACATTCAGTTTTTTATAGTCAGCAATCCTTTTGCGCATAATTTCTATATCAGACTCAAGTTTCAGTATTGTTTCCATTAAATCACCTCTTTAAAATCAATCGGTTTGAATCGGATAGGGCCAGCCGTTAATCAAAATTTCGTTCTTTGAAACCAAAAGTTCAAGGCGGCGAGCTTCACCTTTGTACTCTATTCCTGCAGGATAAAAATCGGACAATCGATAAACTTTTTGATTCCTTGAACCGATCCAAGGTCTTTCTAAATCCGGCTCAGACTCAATGAACTCCCCGTCAATTAAAAGATCAGTAAGACTTAAGAGCTTGTTGATTTGCGGCTCATTCATCTCAAGCAATTCCTCGTAAAGAAAACCGTGAACATTAAAACGGAAAGTCCCTTGCGCTGAAACCATTCGGCAACTTCGCAAAGACTTTCCGCTTGCCAAATCGGTTCGCCGCCAATCAGTGAAACTCCCTCCACGGGATTTTTTGTTGTCTCCATGTCTATCAAGGCGAGTAAATCTTTTATGTCAACAATAAATTTTGGCTCCAAACTTTGCATTTCGGGATTGCAACAGCCAAGACAACGGCGCGGGCAACCTTGCACCCAAATCGCCACACGATGCCCTGGTCCTTCCGAATAGGTAAAAAATCTTATTGTCGCAAGGTTAAGATAGCTCATGCATTTACTCCAAATCAAAATCGAAGTGAGTATTTATTCGCCTAGAACGTGTTGGTAAAGTCGGAAAATAAAACA
>CAJOKY010000231.1 GCA_905235425.1 uncultured Selenomonadaceae bacterium | reverse complement strand
GATTTTCGGCAAAAATTCTTCTGCAATGTCTTTGTGAACCAAAAGAGTTTCCATAGCGTTGCAGACTGAGGGACGCGAAATTTTCGCCGTCAACACAACGGGTAAAGCTATGTCGAAGTTAGCCGCCTTGTCAACGTAAATATGACAAACGCCGGTACCGGTTTCAATGACAGGTACGGTTGAATGTTCGACAACGCGGGTAATTAATCCGGCACCGCCGCGCGGTATTATCACGTCAACCAATTTGCGAAGACGACACATTGCAACTACCGCGTCTCTATCCGTGATACCTACAAATTCTATTGAATGTTCCGGCAGACCTTGAGCAGTTGCCGACTCAATCAAAATATCCGTCAACTTTTTATTGGTACGAATAGCCTCCGAGCCGCCGCGCAGAAGGCAGGCGTTACCGGATTTAAGACAAAGTGCTACAGCGTCAACCGTGACATTGGGGCGTGATTCGTAGATTATGCCGACGACGCCGAAGGGTACGCGTATACGCCGAATTTTTAAGCCGTTCGGTCTCGTTACGGTAAAATCTTCCGTGCCGATAGGATCGGGCAATTTTACAGTTTGGCGTAAACCTTCTGCCATTGACGCGATACGTGCGGGGTTTAATTTTAATCGGTCAATCATATTCAATCGCGTGGCTTTTTCCTGCGCCGCCTTAACGTCCTCCGCGTTTACGGCAAGGATTTCATCTTGTCGCGCTTCCAATGCGTCCGCCATTGCCGATAAAGCCGCGTTTTTCATTTCGGTAGAGACGCCTGCAAGAATACGTGATGCCGCCTTTGCATCGCGTGCTTGATTTGCCAAAAATTCCTTAATTAACATTTTATTCAACTCCATTTTCCGATTCTTAACCATTCACTACTCACTACTCACTACTAACTACTAACTAAAAAACACCGTTCCGATTTCTTTGCCGTTCAATGCGCGTCTAAGATTGCCAATTTCCTGACCGTTAATAATCAGCATTGTAATACCGTTTTTGACGGCGATTTTGGCGGCTTGAATTTTAGTAAACATTCCGCCCGTGCCGAGTTTTGTACCCGCGCCGCCTGCCATTCGTTCAATATCAGAATTAATTTCGCTCACTTCGTGAATCAATTTCGCATCGGGATTAATTTTTGGATTGCCGTTATAAAGTCCGTTGATATCCGTCAAGATAATCAAAACTTCCGCGTCAATCATTTCAGCTACCATTGCCGACAAATTATCGTTGTCGCCGATTTTAATTTCGTCCGTCGCTACAGCGTCATTTTCATTTATGACGGGGATAACGCCCATTTTTAAAAGCGCCGTCAGAGAGTTGCGGGAGTTTTCGCGTGCGTGTTCATCTACGGTATTTTCTTTCGTCAAAAGAAGTTGCGCCATTGTTTGACCGTATTCGGCGAAAAATTTTTCATAAATGTGCATTAACACGCCTTGCCCAATCGCCGCCAACGCTTGATTTTCAGGAATTGTCTGCGGCTTTTCCGTCAAACCCATTTTGCCTATACCCGCCGCGATTGCGCCGGAACTGACTAAAATTATTTCTTTGCCGGCGTTATGTAAATCTGACAATTCACGCACCAAATGTTCAATGCGATACAGATTGAGTTTGAACTTCCCGCGTTCGCCGTATGAGAGCGTACTCGTACCGACCTTTACCACAATCCTCCGCGCAGATTTTAATTTTTCTCTTACCGCGCCCATCGGCATCACTTCCCTTAAAAATATTTCTTTCATTATAAATTCATTTTCAATATTCTGCAAGTAAAAATATTGTCGTGACTGAATATTCCCTAAGAAAATTTTGCAAAAAAAAATCCTGCGCGACGGCAGGATAAAATTTTGATATCAAGACTTATTGAAAATTTTCGGTAATAATTACGCGGGACTTAGGTATTCTGTCGCAAAAAGCCTCCGGCACGCCGCCGTTTGTGTAGCCGCCGGGCAACCAATATTCATTGGCACCGAGTTCATTGCCGGAAGGTATGCGCAGGTTTAAGCCGAAAACATCCGGCACGTCTATTCGCACCATGCCGCCGTGTTCGCTGAAATATCCCGCGTCAAAACTTAAAGCAAGTTCAAATACAGCAATATTGCCGTTTGCCGCCTTTGCAATTTCATCACAAACAAATTTCGGCATTACAAAATTTCCGTCTTCTCTGCCAATCATCTCATTAGGCACGACAAATTTTTCATAGTTTTCGCGGCTCATTACAAAAGTTACGCCGTTACGAAACATTTTTAAATGTTGCCAAATGTACCAACGCGGCAGGTACGTTTTGGGATCGGGGCGTTTGCCTTTTTCAATGTTGAGTATGGATTTTATTTTTGCGTCATTTAACGGCGCACTTTTTAGCCACGTCCAATGATACGTCGCCTTTTCTTTTTCAACGAGAGAATTTTTTGCCGCGCTTGCAGGAATCATTCCGGCGATTAAAATTATTGCCGCCAAAAGAATTTGTAAAACTTTTTTCATGTCAATCTCCAAAAAAAAGTCCTGCGCGACGGCAGGATAAAAATTTTATTTAGAATTCAAAAATTTTTTGTACGCTGAAAAATTTACGCATAGTTCAATTTGCCGAGCGTCCAAATTTTGCCGGAAATATTTTCAATCGGCTTATCGGCAGAAATTTCAAGTTTAGGTGTTACGCTGTCGGCAGGATATAAAAGCATGCTTGCCGCTTCTTCGCCGTCCTGCATGAAAAGTTCCAATGCCGAATGGTCGACGAACATACGAAGTTTTAACGTTTCATCAGCGTAGAGTTTGAATTTGCGAACGCCAATATTAACGTCGGTATTTTTGCCGTCATTGAACGGGCGAATGCCCTTGCCGCCGAGTTTCATGCCGTTTCTGTCGATAGTCATGGTTTGCGTTGCGCGGTCGTAGGCGAAAGTAAGTTTTTCTTCGCCGTAGTTCAAAGCAAGTTCAACCTTCTGCGCGTCGCCGAATTTAATCGTTAAATCGGATTCTGTACCGTCGCCGAGTTGCTCGGAACATTCTTTGACATTGTCGGCGTTAATCTCTTTGCATTCGCCGCGCAGATTCTCAATTTCTTTAACCGGCGCCGAATAAATATGCCCTTGCTTAAGCGTCAATTCGCGCGGCATTGTCAAGCAGTACAGCCAGCCGTTATCAGCAGAGGCAACGGTATCAGTAAGGTCGGGCATACCAATCCAGCCTACTAAAATTTGTCTCTTACCGTCGCTGAAAACCTGCGGCGAATAAAAATCAAAACCTCTGTCAAGCTCTTGAAAGACGCTCGGCAACATTTCAAGGCTGTCAACAGAAAAATGCCCTACGAAGTAACCGGCTAAACAGTGATTCTGATATTTATTTAAATTCTTGGTGCGGCACGCCTTGCGGACATACAATCAAAACATCGGTGTCACCAAAACGCAGAAGGTTAGGGCATTCCCACATATAGCCGAAGTCGTAATAATCGGTTTTGACTTCGCCCAAAAGTTCAAATTCATTTTTCTTATCGGTTTCGCGGTAAATCAAAGTTGCGCCGTTGGTAGGACGTGAACTCTTCGCGGGGTAGTCACTCATACGCTGAGCCGCCATTGCAAAGTAGCGTTTGCCGCGACGATAAAAGAAATTGGGATCACGGAAATGCGCCGTGTAGCCTTCGGGATTGCCTCTAACTATAATTTCTTCTTTTGTAACGCTGCCGTCCTCTTGCAGTGTACCGTAACGCTGAACTACGGAGCGGATATAGTTTTCGTCGCGACAGTTGGCAGTGTAGAATACGCGAACTTTGCCGTCTTCCACAAAACCGCAACCGCTGTGACAGCCGTCTTTGTCGTATTCGTCGCCGGGCCACAAAGAAAGTTCGGGGTATGAATAATTTACAAAGTCACGGGTTTTAACGTGCATCCAGCTTTTATTTTTGTGCCAATTTTTATTTTGCGGTACGGGATTCCACTGGCAGAAAATGTGATAAACGCCGTCGCAGTAGCACAAGCCGTTGGGATCGCTTATCAGTGAAAACGGCGCGTCAACGTGGAAATTGTTATGCCATTTGTCGGTAAAGGGCATCGCTTTGCGGACATTTTCGTCAACCGCCTGCTTGTTAAAGCGAAGTTTAATTTCTTCTAATTTTTCACCGGATTTTTTCGCCATAAAATATTCCTCCTTTGATTTAGGTTTTAGGGAGTAGAGGGTAGATTGTAGATTGTAATTTCTACCCTCTACCTCCTACTATCTACTTCCTACTCCCTATAAATTCGGCAAGCGTCTGATACAAATGCTCCGGTTCAACCGGCTTTGTCAAATGCGCATTCATACCGGCTTGCAATGAGCGCTGTACGTCTTCGTCAAAGGCGTTTGCAGTAAGCGCGATAATCGGTACAGTCTTGGCGTCGGCTCTATCCAATGCACGAATATTTTCTGTAGCTTGCAAGCCGTCCATTATAGGCATACGAATATCCATTAAAACCGCGTCGTAATAATCAATCGGCGATTTATCAAACATATCGACAACCAATTTACCGTTTTCCGCGTGATCAACTTCCATATCCTGCATTTTCAAAATTTCCTTGATAATTTCCGCATTTACAAACATATCCTCTGCCAAAAGAATACGTTTACCCGTCAAGTCCGCAGGTTCCGCCTCTTTATGTAAATTAATTTGTTTCTGTTCAAGCGCCTGCTTAAATTCATCCATGACTGCCGACGCAAAAAGCGGTTTTGACATAAACCGATCTACGCCGGCTTTCGTCGCCTCCTCTGTCACCTCCTCCCAACTGTAAGCAGTCAAAATTATAATTGCCGATTCGTCGCCTATAATGTCGCGTATTCTGCGCGTGACTTCTATACCGTCAAGCTCCGGCATTCGCAAATCAACCAAAAGTAAGTTGTAGTCTTCATGCCGAGCATGATTCAGTTTTATCATCTCAATGGCGTCCCAGCCGTTTAATACGGTATCCGCCGCAATGCCGAAATCTTCCAATATCAATTTGGCGTGTTCGCAGGCAACGGGATCGTCGTCAATAACCAAAACTTTTAAATCGTTTATGCTGATATCCTTGCCGCCAATTTGGCTTTTATCAGATTTTCTAAGCGTTATGTTTACGGTAAATTCCGAGCCGACATTTTTTTTGGACTTCACGGAAATGTTGCCGTTCATCATATCGATAATATTTTTTGTAATGGGCATACCCAATCCCGTGCCGCCGTACGCATTGCCGGAAGTCGAATCCTCTTGCGAGAATACGTCAAAAATTTTCGGCAGGTAACTTTCGTCCATGCCAATGCCGGTGTCTTTAATTTTAAATCTAAGCGTGGTTTTATTTTCGTAGTTGGCAGTATTTTCTATCGTGAAAATGACTTTGCCCGGCGCGTGAGTAAATTTAACGGCGTTGCCCAAAATATTTATCAGCACCTGCTTTAACTTCATCGCGTCGCCGATATAAAATTCGTCAACGTTGCCTACAATGTTGCAGTCATAAGTTAAACCTTTCACCGCACATTGACCGCTGAACATGGTATTAATCTGTTCAACCAATGCGCTGAAAGAAAACTCTTCATTCTTAAGTGACATTCTGCCGCTTTCAATGCGGCTCATATCCAAAATGTCATTAATCAAACTCAAAAGATGCCGCGCACTGTCGCCAATCTTCGTCAAATGTTCTTTCGTACGTTCCGGCAAATTCGGTTCTTTAAGCGCTATGCTGTCAAGACCGATTATCGCATTCATAGGCGTACGCATTTCGTGACTCATGCTGGAAAGGAAGGCGGTTTTGGCAACGTTGGCTTGTTTGGCAACTTCCAACGCCTCTTTTAATTGCGCGTTACGGGTAATCTGCGCGCGTTGCAATTCGGTTGTATCGGACTTCAGCAGAATATAAAATTTTGCCTCTTTGTTGACGGTATAAAATACAAAGCGCTTGTGAAAAGTTTCGCCGTCGATATCACAGGCTATGTTGACTTCGTACGGTTCATTTTTTTCAAGACTGTGTTCAATGCGTTTTAAGTTCAGCTGTTCAAGATATTTATTTTTCTCGGTATTCGTGCCGCTTAAAACCGGTTTGACTTGCTTTTCAATGTATTGGCTGTAATTGCCGGTTTTTTCTTTCGGAAAAATACTGCCGCGCGTAATTTTTTGGGCGTCGCCGATAACCACGCCGTACTTGTCATCGACAATGTAGGTTATCATGTCGTATTGTTCGACAAGCGCTTTATTTAATATGGCGTCGTTCACCAAGTCATGGTTGCACTCGCGCTCCGAAGTAAACGCCATAATATCGCCGGTCGCGGGATTGCGGCTTAATGTCACGTTGTATTCTACAAAACATTTTTCACCATTCGGCAGGTTGCAGAAAAATATATCCGACAAATGCGTAACGCCGCTGTCGTACGCCGCCAAAAGTTTTTGCCGGTTAAAATTTCGATTAAACTTTTTCTTATCGCGTTCAAATGGAAAAATCTCTGCACGCTTACGAAAGTTTTCTGAGATAGTCATGCCGCGTACGTCGATATCATATAAGCCTTGACCGTGCACATCTTCCACAGCGTCCTTTGTCAAATTTAAGCGTAGCGAAACAAGGCTGTCGCCGGAAATATTTTCAAGCTCGTTGCGGACACTTTCGTACATTTCCTGCGCACGCTTTTCATTTTCCTTAATTACCGTAACATCAAAATAAATGCAGTAGGCATAAGTAATGCCGTCCTCTTCGACAAAGGCGTATTGTACATTTACCCAAATCCAATTCCCTTTAAGCGTGCATTTGCGTATGGTTAAATTATTCGTGCCGGACTTCGTGACATGGTGACGGAAAAGATAGGCAACCTCTTCTTGGTCGTCGGGGTGAATGCTGATCATGGTGCCGCCACTTTCCATTTTGATAAATTCTTCGGCGCTGCCTTCCATCATTTCCGTAAATTCATTAGAACACCAAATAGGAAAATATTTACCGTCTGATTCGACGCGCATTATTACCGCGTTGGTTTCCAATGAACGGAAAATTTTTTCGTAAAAGCTCGATTTAAAATTTTGCATACGATTTTCCTTTCCGGCGTTAATTTTTTTTAAATTTATGTTAAAATTATTTTGAAAGGTAGTGAGACTTTGAAAGATTTATTGGACGTACATACTCATACAACGGCAAGCCTTCATGCTTATTCTACCATGAGCGAAAATATTTGTGCCGCGAAGGCTAAAGGGCTTGAACTTGTCGGCATTTCGGATCGAATATGCCCGGCAGTGCACATAGTTATTACTTTATAAACTTCCCTGTAATTCCGCGCGAAATTGACGGCATTAAAATTGTCATGGGCGCCGAGTTAAATATTATCGATTATTCCGGCAGTACCGATTTACCCGCGCAGATTTTAAAACGCATGGACTACGCCATTGCAAGTTTACACAATCCCTGCATTGAACCAGGCTCTGTCGCTGAAAATACTGCCGCGCTAATCGGCGTTATGCGAAATCCTCACGTCGTCATAATCGGTCATCCCGATAATCCGTCTTATCCGATTGACTTTGACGCCGTCGCAAATGCCGCCGCCGATAATCACGTACTGCTTGAAGTCAATAACAGTTCGTATAAATCCGGCGGTTACCGCGCAGGTTCTCGCGACAATGCTAAATCTATGCTTGCCGCATGCAAAAAGTACGGCGTTGAAGTCATTATGGGCAGTGACGCGCATTTTTGTTCAGATGTCGGCAACCATGCGCTGGCTGAAGGAATTCTGCGCGAAAATGATTTTCCGTCCGACCTCGTGATAAATTATTCTGTAGAAAAATTTTTTGCCCGCGTCAAGTACAGAAAATCTTTAGCTCCGATCTAATTTGCCAAATACTAAAAATTACCTTCAAACGTTTTTAAAATTTTTTCAGAAATTGCAAGACACGTTAAAAATCCCCGCAGAATCTGTACTGCAGGGATTTTTTTCACGCCAAAATTTTTTCTCTGCGAAATTTTTATATTACGCTAAATCTTATATTACGCTAAATCTTCACCGTTGGAGGCGATAACTTTTTTGTACCAGAAGAAAGAATCTTTGCGAGTGCGCGAAAAGTCACCCGTGCCGTCGTCATGGCGATTGACATAAATAAAACCGTAACGCTTGGCATATTGTCCCGTAGTGGCGCTTACAAGATCAATCGGTCCCCATGTCGTGTAGCCGATTAAATTCACGCCGCCTTTTACCGCTTCGCCCATTGCTTTTATGTGTTCGCGGAAATACGAAATTCTGTAATCGTCATGTATCTTTCCGTCTTCCGCAACTTTATCAAAAGCACCGAAACCGTTTTCAACAACCATTAACGGCGTGTTGGGATAACGCGACGCCAATTTATTCAAAGTCCATTGCAAGCCGTCAGGATCAATTTGCCAGCCCCAATCGCTTGCCTTCAAGTACGGATTTTTAGAGCCGCCCATCATATTGCCTTTGACTTTCTCCGCATTTTCGTCAACCGTTGCGCAATTTGACATATAATAGCTGAACGTGTAAAAGTCAACCGTACCCTCGCGCAAAATTTTTTTATCTTCCTCGTTGTCCATGAACGCCGTATTAATGCCCATGTCTTGGTACATTTTTTTTGCAAAGTACGGATAAGCTCCGCGAATCTGCACATCACCGCAGATATCATTACAAAAACTGTCGCGCCGCTGATCTTCCAATACATCTTTGGGATTGGGCGTCAAAGGATACCACGTAATGTGACAAATCATATTTCCGATTTTGAAATTGGGATTTATTTTGTGCCCTTCGATAACTGCAAGCGCCGACGCTACAAATTGATTGTGCAACGCTTCAATTCTTTGTTGCGGAATATCTTCCAGTTCAGGGAACTTGCAAGGTTCCGTACGCTGTAAATCTTTATCCTGCACAATTCCGACGCCGTACAAATTCCCCAAGTGCGTTTCCATTAACGTCATATTTATTTCATTGAAAGTCAGCCAGTATTTTACTTTGTCCTTCCAACGTTCAAAACAAGTTTTCGCATATTTTATGTATAAGTCAATGGTTTTGCGATTGTAAAAGCCGTGATATCTTTTCACAATCTCAAATGGAATTTCGTAATGACAGAGCGTTATCAGCGGTTCAATTCCGTGTTTTATGCACTCGTCGATTACATTATCGTAAAATTTTAAGCCGATCTCGTTAGGTGCGGCGTCGTCACCGTTTGGAAAAATTCTTGCCCAGTTAATGGAAAAACGGTAGCACTTAAAGCCCATTTCGGCAAAAAGCGCGATATCTTCCTTGTAGCGGTGATACATGTCGATCGCTTCATGCGAAGGATAAAAAACGCCTTCAGTAATTTTCGGGCAAAAAGTACGGGGAGTATTTACGTCACCACCCAAAAGCATATCCGGCATTGAAAGACCTTTGCCATCTTCTAAATACGCGCCTTCACACTGATTAGCTGCAGTCGCTCCGCCCCACAAAAAATTTTTCGGAAAAGCCATAAATCTTACCCCCTGCTTAAAAAAATTTTAAACTACGGCAATGATTTACTTTTCGCCATTTTGGAATTAATTACCTTCAAACGCTTTTAAAATTTTTTCAGAAATTTCACGACACGTTAAAAATCCCCGCAGTTTCTTTTCTGCAGGGAATTTTTTTATATTTCGTCCGCCCAAATTTTTATGATGTCACGCGGAATTTTTTTGAAATAAATCTTATGTTTGTTCAAAAATTCTTCACCTACCGCGCAGGTCTCGGCAAAAATTATGTACGAATCTGCGCGGGTTCGCATCGTAGCTAAAAATTCATAATCCAACGCGCCTTCATGAAAGTAGTACGCCGTGTCTTTGTTGACACCCATAAATGCCGCGCAGTCATCAGCATCGGGCTTAACGTACGGCGTCGAAGTCTCCATAGCCCATACATAAGCGCGTACTTGTTCGGCGTCAACGGCAGGATTTATGTCGCCGTCTACAAATAGCGGCTCGCCGACTTCATAAAAATCAAAATTCCCGCCAACACGTCGCACCCGCTCGGCAGTTATAGTTTCGGCGTAGTCTTCCATTTCGATTAAGATAAATTTTCGGTTACCGCCGTCCTCCGCGTTGAGATTTATAACGGCGTGGGCTGTCGTGCCGCTACCGGCGAAGGCGTCTAGCACGAGGGAATTTTTGTTAGTAAAATTTCTTACAAATATGTCAACTAGTTTAATTGGTTTCGGAGTCTTAAACGTTAAATCGCGGGTGCTTTTTATGTTAAATATTGATTTCAATTCTTCCTTTGCATCATTATTACTTGTTACTTCTAAAATCGAGGGAATTTTCACCTTCCCGCCAGCATCTTTTTCATAAAACTTTTTATACACAGGATATTTACTCGAACGAGGATTTTTGAACTCTATTCTTCCGTCCCTCAATAATTCCTCATAGGTGGATTTTGCACATATCCATTGAGTTGTAACTGAAGTTCCGTCGGGCAATTCAATCGGATATACCAAAGTTGGGCGGGGGTCTAAATTCGATTTTAACGGTCTTGTATAATATTTTCCGCGTTCTTCAATATATTCGTCCTCTTGCGTGAATTTGGCTTTTTCACTTTCCGGACGATCCATACTTATTTCTCCAATTTGGGAAATATTTGCCGCATAAGCTAAAATATATTCGTGATAATCGACGAAAGTTTTGGTGCCTTTGCCGCCTGTATATTTTTTCTTCCAAATTAACTCAGCTAAAAAATTTCGTGTGCCGAAAATTTCTTCGCAAATATCACGCAGATAATGTTGCTCGTTATCGTCGATAGAAATAAAAATCGCGCCGTCATCTGATAAAAGTTGCTTTAACAATTTCAAACGCGGATACATCATGCAAAGCCACTTGTCATGGCGGCTG
>CAJOKY010000230.1 GCA_905235425.1 uncultured Selenomonadaceae bacterium | reverse complement strand
AGCTGGTCTCCCTTGTCGCGGAGCTTCGTCATCTCGTCCGAGAGCTGCGCCGTGTGCTTCGTTGCGGAGGCCATGTACGCGCACAGACCTCCCAGAGCAGCGACGATGCCTATCAGAACCCATGTTATCGGTATCGCGCAGAATGCCGTAGCAGCAGCCGACATACAGACAGCGGAACTTCGTGAACATGATCAGGATCATGGCGCCGGGTTCGATCGCGTCATAGACGTCCCAAAGAGAGACTGCCTTTACGGGTTTGCTGCTGCATTTGCGGATCAATGCCCGAATGCCGTTTTCGATCAGAACCAAAATGAGCGTAACGGCAACAACCGTGATGATCGTACCGAACACAGTGCGTGTGAATACGGTTTCGTTGCCTTTTTGCTTTTGAAACCAGTTGTAGACGTCTGCGCCCCAATGCGAACCGATAAAACCGAACACGATCATGGAAACGGTATAATAAAAGGTTTGCAGCTTTGTCGTGCGGTATTGATGGGCAAGGAAGTGATTCACAAGGAAAACAAGGGGAATCCCGATCAGGTAATACCGGTTGGCGTCCAGATTGGCAAGGTGATCCAGCGTCATATTGATCTCAAACATACCGATCCCACCTTTTTCTTTTTGTAATGATTCATGGACAGAAGCTTTAAAAGCTGTACGCGATTTTCCAGCGATTTAGCCAACTTATCCGCAAATTCTTCGCTTGACAAGGCGACGTTATCTTTTTCAATATCGCTTAACTCTACAATCCAAAGTTCATATTCGCGTTGCAAAAGAGCCAAAAAAATTTCTTCCTTAGTATGAAAGTAGTTGTAAATTGAAGTGCGCGTAAATGTCGTGGCGTCACCTATTTTTTGCAAAGTAATTTCTTTAAACGAAAATTTTTGGTACAATTCCGCGCAGGCAGAAATAATTTCATCGCGACGATTATAAAAAATTTTGGGTGAGAGTTTAGCGAAAGATTCACCGCTGTCATCTTGGTTATTAAATTTCATTTAAAATGCCTTAGAAATTTCCTTTCCGAAATATTTTTATGTTATTTTACAAACGCTAGTGACACTTTGTCAACATCAGAAATTTGGTTTATAACTCAACCGAATAAAAATTATTCCAACAAAGAATTTTCTTTTTTGACGCACAATAATTAAAATGTAGTGAATTATTGCTTTCATTAGCGGCAAATTTTTTGTTGCCTAAATTTGAAAGTGGAACGATAAAATTTGAGGTGATAGTTTTTATGGGACATCCTGTCACGACGAATCCGTTTATAATCATGATGATAAACATGACGGTCGTCTTTATTGTATTGGTAGCACTGAGTTTTTTGATTCAGCTGATACACAAAATTGATCCTACGAAAGAGCCGGAGGAAAAAGAATCTGCGCCGCAGGTAGAAGAAGACGAAATGCAGCGTTTGATAAAAAATGTAAAGGACTCTAAAGTTGTAACGGATCGAGATATACCGGGCGAAGACGAAAGTATACCGGAGGAAGTTATAGCGGCGATAGTGGCGGCAATAGCTCGGTGCGGCATAACCGGCGAAGTTCGCGCCGTGCGTATGGTTGAACGCGATACTACGGCGTGGAAAAGCAACGCACGCTCGAATATAGGGAGTAGTAAGTAGTGAGTAGTGAATAGGAATTAGGGATTAGGGAACAGGGATTAGCTAACAGCTAACCGCTAACAGCTAAAGTAGTAAGTAGTGAGTAGTAGTTAGTGAGTAGTTACAAGCTAACACCTAACACCTAATCACTAACAGCTAATCACTAACAAAGGAGTGACGAATTTGGAATTTATTGATGCATTCAGCGTATCCTTGCAGTCGGTTTGGAATGACAGCGGCTTTTCGTCTTTCACCGTCGGCAACGGCATAATGATTTTAGTAGGTCTCATACTTCTGTACATGGCATTTGTAAAGGAATTTGAACCGCTTTTACTTGGACCAATCGCCTTCGGCTGTATCCTTGCCAATTTTCCGAATACCGATTTTTTCGGCGAAGAAATGAACGTCATGAAGGCAATTAACTTCGGTATCACGTATGAAATTTTTCCGCCGTTAATCTTTCTCGGTATAGGCGCAATGACAGACTTCGGTCCTTTGCTTGCACGTCCATGGACGTTGCTTTTAGGCGCGGCGGCACAGATCGGCGTATTCGTGGCATTGGCAGGCGCGATGATTGTAGGCTTTGACGTAAAGGAGGCGGCGGCTATCGGCATTATCGGCGGCGCTGACGGTCCTACGTCAATTTACCTTTCAATCAAGCTTGCCCCGCACCTTCTCGGCGCCATTGCGGTCGCGGCGTATACATATATGTCGCTTGTACCTATGATTCAGCCGCCGATTATGAAACTTTTAACCAGTCAAAAAGAACGTGAAGTCGTTATGACGGAGTTAAGAACGGTTACAAAATTTGAACGCGTTGTATTTCCGATTGTTGCAACAATTTTCATAAGCTTACTTCTGCCGCCGATAACCGCGCTTTTGGGTATGTTAATGCTCGGCAACTTATTCCGCGAATCCGGCGTAACAGACAGATTGAGTGACACGGCGCAAAATTCACTTTGTAACATTGTCACGATATTTTTGGCAACGGGTACCGGAATGACTATGAATGCGAAAGATTTTCTTGTACCTGAAACACTTTTGATAATCTGCTTGGGACTTATCGCATTTATGGGCGGTACTGCCGGCGGCGTACTTTTGGGCAAAGTTATGTGCCGTGCTACGGGCTGGAAGATAAACCCGCTTATCGGCTCGGCAGGCGTCTCTGCTGTTCCTATGGCGGCTCGTGTTTCTCAACTCGTAGGTATGAAGGCTAAACCCGGCAACTACCTTTTAATGCATGCAATGGGTCCCAACGTCGCCGGTGTTATAGGTACGGCAGTTGCGGCAGGTACTATGCTTGCAATGTTGAAATAATTTAGTGTAAAATTATAAAAATATTTTTTAGGGTTTATTTAAACTTTTAAGTTTTTTGGTTGTGTTTAAATTTTTGGGGAGGAGTTTTTATGGATAAGGCAATAATCGTCATAGATATGCAAAACGATTTTGTCTTCGGTGAACTAAGCACGGATGAAGGAAGGAATATCATTCCGCGTCTCGTCGAAAAGTTGGAAAAGGTCGTTTCCGAAAAATCTGCGGACTTAATCTTCACGCAAGACACTCACAAAGACGATTACCTTTCGACGCAGGAAGGGCGTAATTTGCCCATCACGCACTGCATAAAAAACAGTGAAGGCTGGGAAATTATTTCCGATTTAAAAAGGTTCACGACGTATGCAAAGGCAGTTATTGAGAAAAAAACTTTTGGTTCAACGCGTCTGCCGTCGTTAATCAAGCCGTACAAAGAAGTTGAATTTGTCGGTTTGTGTACGGATATTTGCATCATTTCCAATGCACTTTTGGTAAAGGCGTTTTATCCGGAATTGATTGTAAGCGTCGATTCAAAATGCTGTGCAGGCACTACGCCGGAAGCTCATGACATTGCACTTACCGCGATGAAAAATTGTCAGTGCAAAATCTACGATTAGGAAAAATTTATGTCTACCAAGTACAGAAAAATTTTAAAGAAACTTCAGCCGAAGGAAAAAAAGCCGAAGGAAAAGCCGGAAAAAGTCGGCAAGGATTATTTCTTGATAGTCATAATGATGGTGACTATTGTCTTTATGATTCTCGGCTGGCCGTACTTTGAGCCTTTAAATCGCGGGCTTTACGTGACACTTACTTTAGCGCTTTTGACTACGTACATTCGCCGTCATGCTAAGCTTACGGAAAAGCAGGATTATTGGGTTGAAAAAGTCAGTCAAGTTTCAATAGGTATTTCAATCGTATTTTTCGCGATATTGGCTTATTATCAGCATTTCGCCGATTAAAAATTTTTCGGTTAATCAAGCCGTCCGATGAAATGTCGGACGGTTTTTTTGCGCAAAAAAAGTAACCGATATGATAAAAAAGTTTTAGGGCGTGTTGAAATTAGATTTACTTTTCTT
>CAJOKY010000229.1 GCA_905235425.1 uncultured Selenomonadaceae bacterium | reverse complement strand
CTTCATAATTTTTGCGACAAACTTCATTTCAAATTTCGACCCCGCATTTATGCGGCGAATTTCTGTACACGTGAAATTTGAATTGCCTGATGAAGAATGCCGCAAAAAACTTTGGGAAATGTACATACCGGCGGAGTTGCCGAATAATTTGGATACGGCGGAGCTTGCTGAAAAGTTTGAAGGCATTTCCGGCAGTGATATTTCAAATGCAATATTAAACGCGGCTTTTAAAGCTGCGCGGCTCGGTGCCAATGAGCTTGATAAAAATTTGGTGTTTGAGGCGGTTGAAAATATTTTGGCAAGTAAGGCGGCTAATCAAGGTGAAAGTGCTGTATAAATATAGATTGGAAGGAGTCAACAACCCCACGTCTAAAGAAGGGGGCTTGCAGTTAGCCTAAGCCACCGCGTACGGCTGGTTGACTACAGCCCTGCAACCAAGTTGCAGCATTTAGGTTTCCCAATATCGAGTGCCTTAAAGCCTTAGCTACAACCGTTTGCTCGATGATAAAATTATACAGTTTGATTTATAAACAATCAAGAAAATATGGTGCGCCTTTCCTCCCCACACTTAAAGGCGGGGGCTTCTCGGCGCTTTTAGGTGAAATTTCCGCAGGTGTCGCGCAGTTCAATTTTTAACGTTTGTCCGCCGCCAAAAATAATTTTGTACGCGCTGTAATTCAATTCCGAAATGTTCGTACCGTTTTCAAGCACGGTGCAACAAGTACTTGCCGCGAGAAATTTCGATTACGTAGCTGAAAAATTCATTGCGCAGATGAAAGCGTTGATTCTCAAAATTTATCATGCCTACTAATCTTCGTAGCCGTTGGGGTGATTTTTATGCCACGTCCACGCCGTTTCAATAACCTTTTCAACGTTGCCAAATTTCGGCGTCCACTTCAAAATTTTTTTAGCCTTGTCACTGGACGCTATTAACTGCGAGGGATCACCGGCACGGCGTGCGCCAATTTCGATTTTAATTTTCTGCCCCGTGACTTTTTCAGCGGCAACAATCATTTCTTTCACTGAAAAACCTTGACCGTTGCCCAAGTTGAAGATATTGGATTCGCCACCTTCGCGCAGATAGTTCAATGCCAAAATATGAGCGTCGGCAAGATCGATAACGTGAATATAATCGCGCAGACAAGTTCCGTCCGGCGTAGGATAATCGTCACCAAAAACGGTAATGTGATCGCGCTTGCCGAGAGGTACCTGCAGAATCAGCGGAATTAAATGCGATTCGGGGTGATGATCCTCGCCTATTGAACCGTCTTCTACGGCACCTGCCGCGTTGAAATATCTCAAGCTGACAAAACGCACGCCGTTAGCGCGGCTGACCCATTTCATCATTCTTTCCATAATCAGCTTTGATTCACCGTAGGGATTGGTAGGTAAAGTGCGGTCGTCTTCTTCAATGGGAACTTTTTCAGGTTCGCCGTACGTTGCCGCAGTTGAACTGAAAACTATTTTGTCGACGCCGTTTTTAACCATTGACTCCAACAAAACCTGCATGCCGTAGACGTTATTATTAAAATACTTCAGCGGCTTTTCGACGCTTTCACCGACAAGTGAATTTGCCGCGAAGTGAATTACCGCCTCAATTTTATTTTCAGTAAAAATTTTGTCAAGAACGTCGGCATTTCGGATATCGCCTTCATAAAATTTTGCCGCAGGATTAATCGCCTTGCGATGTCCCGTCTGAAGGTTATCAACAATTACAACGTCCTCACCTGCTTTTACAAGCTGATAAACCGCGTGCGAACCGATATAACCGGCGCCGCCGCATACTAAAATTGCCATGCTATTACCGCCTTTCCAAATTTAATTCTTCTATCGTGACACCTGCACAAATTATAACGCCGTTGCAAAGCCAAACGTTAAGTATAATACCAACGTCATCAACCGCCGTCAAATTAAAATTCGCGTAGACGTTATTGCCGAATAAAATATTTTTACCGCCCCAATTTGCATGAAACGGCGGCTCAATGTAGCAGTTTTCATAAATTTTTGAAAACGCCGCAATAGCAGGAGGCGCACAAGGACGCCGTTGCGCGGGCTCGCAGGACGCGAGTGAGCGCAACTGTTTCTTTTTGCTTACTTTTTCTTTGCGTCAAAGAAAAAGTATGATCTATTTTCAACACGCCGATATTTATTACAGGTGGGGACTGCTTTTTCAATTCATTTCAATAATTGCCGCCGCGCAAAAAAATTTTATGCTGAAAGCCGACGTAAACGTATATGTAACGCAGATGATAAATTACATACACTCGCATATTGAAGAGCCTGTTACCGTGCCGGACGTTGCAAATTATGTAAATTTAACTCGTTGCTATGCCAATACAATTTTGACATCGTCGGCGCATGGGCGTAAAATTTCCGGCATAAGCGGCTAATTAATTATTGAGGTAAAAATTATGACAAGGTGTATTCAACCGAATTACATAAAAGATTTTCAATGCGACGGAAAAATTTGTGGCTGTAGGTGTTGTCGCGATTGGCGAATCGTGCTTGATGATGACGCTTACAAAAAATTTTCCGAGCTTGCCGAATCCGACCGCGCAGATATTTTGAAAAATGTTGAATGGATGCGCGACCCTACAGAAGGCGTTGATGTTATGACGCTGAAATTGCGCGACGACGGCATCTGTACATTTCTTGATACCGACGGGCTTTGCAGTATACAAAAAAAACACGGTGAAAATTTTTTGACGGCGATTTGTCAAAGTTTCCCTCGTGTTATCTACAAGCTTGATGATAATATTTTTGAACAGTCCATGACTTTAACCTGTCCCGTTGCCGCACAGATGATTTTGCTTGCCGATGAGCCGATAACTTTTTCCAAAGTCAACGAAGTTACGACGCGCGCGGTTATCGGTTTTAAAAATCGCCTGAGCAATGTCGAAGATTTTATATCGGTGCAGAGCGACGCGATAAAAATTTTGCAGAATAGAAATTTTACACTGAATCAGCGCTTGAAAAATTTATACAATTTATTCGGCGGAAAAATTTTATCGGACGTGGCATTTAATCTGAAAGAGCATTCGCTGACTATTGTAAATATATTCAATAAGACGTATAACGCCAATCTTGACGAAAGCAAAAAAGAAAATCTGCGCGAAAGTTACGTTTTCGGCAGAGATAATATTTTGTATGCAGTACGCGAAAGATTTTCATACATACTGGAAAATTACCTTGTCAATGAATTTTTTATGCGCTGTTATCCCTACGCATTCAGCGGCGGGGAATTGCAAAACTGCAGAATTTTTATTACAAGCTACAGAATTTTGGAATTTGCGATAGTTTTAACCGTGATAGCCAAGACGCGCTTTTCAGATGACGATATGGCGGCACTTATAATATCGGTTAATGATATGCTTGACCATAGTCACGGCGGCATGGACGCGATTATAAATTTTGCAAAGACAAGTGACGCTGAAAATTTTGCGGCGATTATGCTTGAATAAAGCAATTTTTAAAGGTAATTTAAAATGGACAAACAATATAAAATAATTTTTGTCTGCGAATGGAATACATGCCGCTCCGCAATGGCAAAATACATTTTTAAATACTTGGTTAAAAAGTACGAACTTGCCGACAAAATTTTTGTAGATTCAGCAGGTTGCAGAGTCAGATTTTCTGAACCAATCGGCAAAAGAACGAAACAGACTTTGCAACAACAAAATATTCCACTTGATGACGAGCATATTTCAAAACCTTTTACAATTCAACAATACGAAAAGTTTGATTGCATCATTGCGTTGGATAACCGAACTTTACAAATAACAAAAAAAATTTCACAAGACGACCCCGAAAATAAAATTCGCCTTTTCAAGGATAGTGACGGAAAAGATATCAGCGTTACCGATCCGGGACCGACCGGCGAACATCTTAAAGCTTTTATGGAAATTTCTTTAGGCTGTAAAAATTTGTTGAGTGAAAAATTTTTATAATTTATTTTGATTAGGCGGGAAAATTTTATCGGACGTTGAATATATTTTACGTTTGTAAATTAAATTTTAGAGGAGATGGTTTTTATGACTGAAGAAAATAAAATGGTGTATTATCCCCTGCGTCCAATACAACGTTGGATTGTTGACAACAATTTTCTTAAGGCAAGGTCAACAATGATGAATATTCACAGACTGTTCAAATTGGATATGTCAATCGACATGCAAAGGCTTGCCGACGCCATTAATGATATTCTCAATGCGTATGACATTTTTCGTTGCCGATTTGATTTCCATCCTGAAACAAATGATATTTGTCAGCGTTTCGACGACGAAATTAAGCCGGTGGCCATTGAAAAAATGTCTGATGAAGAATTTCAAGAAGTTGCCAAAACTTTAACTACGCCGTATAAATCTTTCAAAGAGCCGTTTTACCGTGCAAGACTTTTTGAAACGCCTTCAGCAAAATATTTCTACTTGGATTGTTATCACGCAGTAATGGACGGTACTTCAATGATCATTTTATTTTGGCGTGAATTAGATTCGCGTTACAAAGGCAAAGTCATAAAGCGCGTACCTTTGCAGTATGCTGATTACATTGAAGAAGAATTGCAAACGCCGCCGGAACTTCTTGAAGAAGGTCACAAATATTTTCGCGAAATGCTGAGATATTTAGATCCGAAAATACATTTAATTCCGCCCGACGTTGAAAATGCTAACACGTGGAAAAAAGGCGAAGTTGAATATCATATACAAAACATTACTCGTGAATATTTCACCGGCACCAAGCGTAAGGAAACATCTTTTTTCCTTGCCGCGTCAATGCTTGCCATTGCCAAATCTGCAGGCGTTAAAAGCTCCGTTATGAGTTGGTTGCACAACGGCAGAGTGACTACAAAGGAAATGCGCTTAATTGGCGTGATGATTGAACATTTTCCAATTTCTTGGGATTTTGAAAAAGAAAATTGTACCGTAGCTGAATTTTTGGACGGCTTAGATGAAAAGATGACTAAAAGTCTCGGCTATCGCAAAAGTTTGGACGTAGTTTACGGTGAAGGTCTGGAAGATGAGACCATAACGTTTATGTTTCAGAAGAAAACTTTAGGCGACATAAGCAGCAGTTTAAAACTGGGCGGTACGACGGTTGAAATTGTGGAAACGCCGAATAATGAATATGACGCTGCCGAAAATTATCTCAACATTGAAGTTTGTCTTATCGACGACGATACTTATACACTTTTACTGGAATATTATGTCGGCACTTACACGGAAAATAACATGAAAAAATATGCGGAAATCTTTAATAAGATCGTCACGCAACTTCAAAATGAAAATCAGACTGTTTTAAAAATTCTCAATGAGGATTAAATATTTTAAGGAAAAAATTTTAATTATGATTGAAGATATAAAAAACGGCTTTTATCCGCTGAGTCCAATGCAACGGTGGCTTATACGTACTAATTTAAAAAAAATAAAATCTACCATGATGAATCTTAGCGTATTTGTAAAATTCGAGCCTTCGATTGATTTGGAAAAGTTGGAAGATGCAGTAAACGCGGTACTCAATGCACATGATATTTTTAAATGTAGGTTTGTCTATCACCCCGAAACAAAAGAAATTTGTCAGCGTTTTGACGGCGAAATTGAGCCGGTGACTGTTGAAAAAATTTCTTACGAAGAATTGCAAATTAGATTGAAAAAATTAAATGCGCCGTATGACTTTATAAATAATCCGCTGTGGCGCATTAAAATTTTTGAAACTCCTGCCGGAAATTACGGTTATGCAAGTTTTTATCACGCGATTATGGACGGCGCGTCATTTTCAATTTTGTTTTGGCGAGAAATAGGTATTCGCTACGAAGGCAAAAAAATTAGGCATACGCCGATAAAGTACACAGATTATATTTTGGAGCAGGTTCAAAATTTGCCGGATGATTTAGAGGCGGGGCATAAATATTGGCTGAATATTTTAAAAGACTTCGACGCGAAGAAACATTTATTGCCGCCGGACGTTACGACGGAAAAAAAGTTGACGGCGGGAAATTTTGAATACGAAGTCAAAAATATTTCGCGCGAATACTTTTTAGATAAACCTTT
>CAJOKY010000228.1 GCA_905235425.1 uncultured Selenomonadaceae bacterium | reverse complement strand
TTGCATTTTCTTTAATGTTGACTGTTGCACTTGGATCATTAAGGTAAATACCTACGGACTTACGTCCTGATACATTTCCGCCGTCAACGTTACCGGAAATATTAAAAGTATTGGTTCCACTGTCAGAATAAATTCCTGCGCCGTAGCCTTGCGGCAATGTGATATTTGCATCTTTGTAGACATCTATTACGCTAGTTAGATAGGTACCCAAACTATCTTTGACGTAAACAGCGGCAACATTCGTTAAGTTAGCGGCATTATATGCTTGGTTGCTTATTGTACCTGCAACTAATCCTAACGAGCTTTTATCCAAGTTGATAGCGTAAGCTTTTACGGAAGAGCCGTTTAAATCGTCAGATGAGATATTAACGGAATTGCCCGTGTTTAAAGTGATCACGCTATACGTGTTTGCGCTAATGGCGCTCATCGTTGCAGAAGTAGAAGAAGTGACATCTGTAATTTTGGCATTGATGCTTGCATTGCCATTCACATTAACGAACGAGCCTTTGCAATTTACAACTGCCGAATCGGTATTTTGCTTTGCAGACAAATTTACATCAATGGCTGAATTATCGGTCATTCTAAATGATGATTTAGTAGGCATAGCAATGACATCACCTGTTGCCGTGCCTGTAATTTTCGAGTCGCCCGACATAGACAAAGCCGTGTTGGGGGTAGTCGTCGTTATAGCATTTTTGTAAGTTCCCTTGATTGTCGAAGAGCCTGACAAAATAATACTACTGAAATCGCCACTGATAGCGTAGCCGTTCGAGTTGTTGACATTAATTGTTGCGCCGTTGGTTAAATTGAGTTTATTACGTGTATATGAGCCATTTATGCCGTTGGTAGAGGTATTAATAGTAGTGCCGTCCAAATTCAATGTCGTCGGCATAGCAGACATATTTTCATTATAATAACAGTGAAGTTCAATTGCGCTTTTAGCGCGCGAGTTAGTATTCAGCGTACCGCCCTTAATAGTAAGGCTTGGAATCCGATGACGTCCGAGTGTGTCAGCGTAAATTTGGAGTATAGAGTCGCCCCTAAAAGCAGCGCCCCACATTGTTGATGAGGCAGACAAAGAACCTTCGGTCATGTCGAAAGTCAATTCTTTCGAAATTTTTATTGTCTGATCGATTTCTATGTCGCCGACAATTTTAATTGTATCGCCTGCCTTTACGTAGCGGTCAATCAGATCGCCTACGTCGGCATATGATGTCTTATAGGGGACAGAATTTTCATATACTTTACCGGAAGTAGTTCCGTTACTGATCACATAATCTCGCGTTGTTGATCCGTCATTTTCAAGGTACTTTGATTGAGTGAGCGTCCACGTTGTAGCAAAACGTTGCAAGTCAAATTTCAAAGTACGTACCTCCTGTGTGGTAGGTTTAGTGGTTGTTAATTTTTTCTTTTCCATAAAAATTTGTGCGGCTAATACCATAAAGCCGCTTGCCTCCTTATTATTAAATGCTCTTTAAAAGAGTGAAAAAAATGTCTTTAAGCCACCGCCTTTCTGATATAGTTTAACCTCCTTAGAATAAAGATTGTAAATCCCTCCAATATTATACGTTTGATTGCTAAAATTTATTAATACTTTAATTGTTCATCTTTTTTTACGACAGATTTTACTTCAAAAGGTAACTTCTGATCTCTTAACACTACTTTTACGAACATATTCACGCACACTGACACATTCATTCCTGTCTGAGAGCAAAATTCTTCAAAATGTTTTTTATCGTCACGATCCACTCGTACACTTAAAATTGCGTGCGCCATTTTATCACCGCCTTTCTAACATTATAACATATATGGTAATACAAAATATTATATTTGTCAATGTCCTGTACAAAGGCGACATAATCCCTGTGTAATATAAGACGCAAGATGGATATCAAAAAAATTTGCTAAAATTGCTCCGCAAGTAGTTTACCTGCAAATAAATAAGGAATGACGTTATTCTAAACCAATAAAGTAAGTGAAAAATGAAAAAATTATTTACGGTTGATGATTTTATGTACTTCATCTTTCAGAGAACGCGGCACATTTTCGATCGGTTCGCCTTCATTTAAACGCAATTCTGTTTCCATAAAGTCCGCCGAAAGAAATTATAAAACCGCTCCTACCTTGCCAATCATCACTCGGACAACTTTTCACGCAGCGCCCGCAATAAACGCATTTTTTTTCATCAAAAGTTACAGGATTATTTTTTTATCGACAGAAATAATTTTTTGTAGAGAAACAGCCTGACACACGCCGAAAAATGTCCGCAGATACTTTTCAAAGGCATTGAAAAATAATTCGCCTGTTTATGACGCATAAAGCCGCCTTTTTTCAATTCTTTGTAATTTATGTTAAAAGTTAATTCCTCCGTTTTAATTTCATTCTATAAAAATTTTTTCTTCAGTGACAATTTTTTCTTTGTCGAAAGTAAAACTTTTCAAATTCGGTTCAGCGGCAAGAGATAAAATTAACTAACTCAAGTTCGTATCAAAGACGAGGCGTTTATATTCTTCTGAAGGTCGCGCGGGAGAATTTGGGTGCGAATGAAAATTTCCCAAAAGTTTCCAACCTTGAGTACGCATATTTTTGACTGCCGAAAATTGTTCAGCCGCATCCATCTAAAAATGTTCCGGACTTACGTCAAGGTTGTTCAGAAAATAAATTTTTTCTACAATTTCTTTCGCCGTCAATCACTCCGCCCAAAAGTCCGCAAGTCTCGTTAGGCAAATTTTTTTTGCGTGAAATTTTTATTTTGCGGAAATTCATAGTCAAAGCGTCATAAGTCAGCAAATTCAATTTTAGGTTTACCCAAGTCGCCGGTCTGATGAATTATCTGCTGCTGAAGATTTGATAAATCGACAGTATCATAATCAACCAAACCGATATGCCCGACACCTGCCGCCGCCAAATACATCGCAACAGGCGCACCATTTTTTTCCTTTTGAGGAAAGAACTTTAATAAAAAAAATTTTCTTCTGCGATTGCGGAATTTTTTGTGCAAAGTTTTTTAGAAAGTATTTTTTAAGTAGATTAAAATATCTTTTCCAGAAATTTTTCTTGACAATATATATATATAATCGATACGGTTTTTTTAAATTTACAGAAAGGTTGATAAGATGATAAACCGCAGAAATTTTATTAAAGGCGCGGCGGCAGGAATTTTTATACTGAATTTTTTTCCTGAAAAAATTTTCGCGGCAGAAAATTTGTCAGTCAAAACGCGTTATGGAACTTTTACAGGCTTTACCGACAAAAACGGCGTGAAAACTTGGCTCGGTATTCCATTTGCAAAGCCGCCTGTAAAAAATTTGCGCTGGCAAGCTCCGCAGAAATTAAATCCTACAAACAAAACTTTCGACGCAAAAAAATTTGGTTTTACTGCTGTTCAAAATGTCGATAAAACTGAAGGCGCATCTGTAAATCCGCAAAGTGAAGATTGTTTGACGCTCAATATTTGGAAAAAAAGCAACAAAAAAATTTGCCGGTGATGGTTTTTATTCCCGGCGGAGGCTTTCAAAGCGGCGGCAGTAACGAACCGCTCTACAACGGAACGAACATTGCGTCGGAAAATGAAGTTATTTTGGTCACGATAAATTATCGCTTGCATGTTTTCGGTTTCGTAAATTTCGGCGCGATTGACTCGAACTACGAAACGACCGGCTACAACGGTAATCTTGACCAAATTGCGGCGTTGGAATGGATTAATGAAAATATTGCTGAATTTGGAGGAAATCCGGAAAATATTACAATTTTTGGCGAAAGTGCCGGAGCAGTTTCAACTATGTTTTTGTCAGTTACTCCTGCCGCGAAAAATTTATTTCAAAAAGCAATTCCGCAATCAGGACATTCGCATACATATAATGAGCCAGAAAGAATGTCGGCGAACTTATGAAAAAATCTACCGACGAAATTAAAAATTTTTATGGAAAACTCAAATTAATTCACAGAAATGTTGCTGATGAGTGGCGTTATTGGCTGCAGTTTGATAAAGATTTTTTTAAA
>CAJOKY010000227.1 GCA_905235425.1 uncultured Selenomonadaceae bacterium | reverse complement strand
GTCTCCACCGTAGCACGTACAATTTCGCCTTCATTTAAATGCGCGGTGTCACGTCCGACAATCCAGCCGACCTTTCGACGCGCCTCAATAATATTTTCATTTTCCAACAGAAAATAAAGTTCACGTCCGGCATCGGCAAGTGAACGCGGCGAAATCATAAAACTAAGTACAAACGCCTCAATAAAAATTTTCAGCGTGTAACTTCCCGTCAAACTTGAAAGCAACGTGATTAAAACACCGACGCCGTAGCTTACAAGCAACACAGTTGTAACCAAGACGCCGCCCATACAAATTTTTTTTATGTAGCCGTCATTGTCACGGCGTAAAATTTTTTCAAGAAATGAAATTAAATTGCCAATAAGCACGACGGGGTGATATTTACTGCGCGGATCGCCTATCAGCGCGTCAATTAAAAATGCCACAACGGCAGTAATCATAGGACTCATTTTTCAATATTAACTGTTATAAAAAATTTATCTTATGAAGTGCGTGAAAATATGTTCTTCTTTTTCCGGCAGACCGAAATTTTCTTTGCCGAGCGCAATGCTTTTCATGAGGAAAATCATATTTCTTGCAAGGGTGCGCATTGTCTGCATGCCTTCGGCGTCCTGCGCGGCTTGACCCGGTTCGCGACCGAATGCGTTATTCCAATATTGACTTGAAACAACCGGCATTTGATTTATTGTAAAGTATTTATTAATCTCGTCAAAAGTTGCCGTTGTACCTGCGCGACGTGCAATGACGACGCCGGCACCGACCTTCATGGTTTTATCAAAATGCGTGCTGAAAAAAAGCCTGTCCAAAAAAGTTATCGTCGTACCGTTAGCCGACGCGTAGTAAACCGGCGTACCGACAACAAGACCGTCAGCCTCTTCAAAGAGCGGCGCAGTTTCATTGACGATATCTTTGAAGATGCACTGACCGGTTTTGTAGCAATTTCCGCAGGCAACGCAACCACGTACAACTTTATTGCCGACGTGTACCAAATTTGATTCGACACCTTCCGCGTCAAAAACTTTAATCATTTCGTTGAGTGCCGTTGCCGTGTTACCTTTGGCGTGCGGCGAACCGTTGATAATTAAAACTTTCATTATAAAATCTCCTTTGTATAAATAAAAAAATTTGCCGCGCAGATTATACACGGCGACGCTTTAAATAAGCAAGTAGCTGTTAGCTATTAGCAGTTAGCTTTTAGCTGTTAGCAGTTAGAGGGTAGAGGGTAGAGGGTAGGAGGTAGGAGGTAGGTATTAACTACTCACTACTCACTACCTCACTACTCACTACTCACTACTCACTAAATCACTTCGCCATTTGTGGCAATGACATTTTTGTACCAGTCAAAAGATTTTTTCTTATAGCGGTTACCTGTACCCGTGCCGTCGTCATTTAAATCAACGTAAATAAAACCATAGCGTTTGGCAAGCTCGCCCGTCGTAAAGCTTACAACGTCAATGCAACCCCAAGGAGTATAGCCGATAAGGTCAACGCCGTCAATCTCAACGGCTTTTTTCATTTCGCGAATATGTCTGCCGAGATAATCAATTCTGTAGCTGTCGTCGCATGTTTTATCGTCGTTGAGTTTATCAAATGCACCGAGACCGTTTTCAACAATGAACAGCGGCTTTTCGTAGCGTTCCCACATAAGCGTAAGCGCGTACCTTAAACCTACGGGATCAATCGACCAGCCCCAGTCTGAAACTTTCACGTAGGGATTTTTCACGCTGTGTTCATTACTGCCGTAAACGCCAATGCTTTTATCGTCAACGTCGGCTTTAACGGTATTCGACATATAATAGCTGAAACCGATATAGTCAACCGCGCCTTTCGCCAAAATTTCTTCGTCGCCCGACTCCATATGCGGACCGTTGCCGGTACGTTCCCATTCCTTTTTGGCGTAACTGCCGTAATGACCGCGTGCGTGTACGTCCATGAACAAAAATCTTTCGTGCATTGACTCCTGCGCGATAACAATATCATCGGGATTGCAAGAATACGGATAGTAGGGTACAAATGAACACATACAGCCGATTTTGAAGGCGGGATTAATTTCGTGACCTTTCGCCACTACCAACGCGCTTGCAACCAGTTCATGGTGGGTCGCCTGCAACATTGACTTTTCGGGATTTTCAAGCTTTGAAAAACGTATGCCGGAATTTACCCAGCCAAAAATATCAGTTGTCAACGTTGTCTGATTATTAATTTCGTTAAACGTCATCCAGTACTTGACTTTATCCTTGTAGCGTTTCATAACCGTTTCGGCATAATGTACAAAGAAGTCAATCAGCTTGCGATTAGTCCAGCCGCCGTATTTTTGCGTGAGGTAGTACGGCATTTCAAAGTGACTAAGTGTAATAACGGGTTCAATGTTGTACTTTAAAAGCTCGTCGAACAGATCATCATAAAATTGCAGACCTTTTTCATTAGGCTCTGTTTCGTCGCCGTTGGGAAAAATACGCGACCATGAAATTTACGTGCGGAAACATTTAAAGCCGAGTTCCGCGAAAAGTTTAATGTCGTCTTTGTAGGTATGGAAAAAGTCAATTCCCTTGTGATTGGGATAATTTTCACCGGCAATGACGCCGTCAGTAATTCTGCGTGCAACTTTGTTACTGCCGCCGGTCATAACGTCCGCAACACTGAGACCGCGTCCGTCAACATTGTAAGCGCCTTCAAGCTGATGAGCCGCTACAGCGCCTCCCCATAAAAAGTTTTTCGGTAATGCCATTAAGAAAAACCCTTTCATTAAAATTCTAAAATATCATCTGCATTGGCATAAATAATTGGTAAATCCGCGTTTAGCCATAAAGCCGCGCAGATTAAATTATCCTTCAAAAACGGCGGCAACTTTTTCAAGCCACTTAGTAATTTCAATGTGTTGCGGGCAAGCGCGTTCGCAAGCATGACACTTTATGCACGCCGACGCCTTGCCATTCTCTTTGTAATTTTCGTAATAAACTCTTTCAATGACAAATTTTGTAAATTTGGATTCGCCGTATTTGCGATAATATGAATTGTACAGCGCAAAATATTCGGGAATTGATATATTCTGCGGACAGCCCTTGACGCAGTAACGGCAGGCGGTACATGGAATTGCAATTTTTTCATTTATAATTTTCACGGCGTTTTCAATGATTTTAAATTCCTTTTCATCAAGCGGCTTAAAATCTTCCATGTAGCTGATATTGTCTTCAAGCTGGGCGAGGTTGGACATGCCGGAAAGCACCTTGAAAACGGCGTCGTGACTTGCGGCAAAACGAATTGCCCATGACGCTACGGACATGTCAGGCGAATCGGCTTTAAAGATTTCTTCGACAGGCTCAGGAACTTCTGCCAGCATACCGCCTTTAATCGGCTCCATAACAATAACTTTTTTACCGTGCTTAACAATCGTTTCATAACATTTACGTGACTCAATCGACACGCTGTCCCAATCAAGATAATTCATCTGAATTTGTACGAACTCAATTTCAGGGTGATTGGTTAAAATTTCGTCAAGCAACTTGGCTTTATCGTGAAATGAAAATGCAATATGCTTAACTTTGCCTTCCGCCTTTTTCTGCTGAATGAAGTTAAAGCAGTCCAATTTTTCCGCCGTAGGATAGTTGATGCTGTTGAGATTGTGCAAAAGGTAGTAGTCAAAATAATCGACGCCGCACTTTTCAAGTTGCTCATTGAAAATTCTTTCGCAATCTTCCCTTGTCTTCAACATCATGGTCGGCAACTTCGTTGTCAGTGTAAAACTGTCGCGCGGATGACGTTTTACAAGCGCCTCACGTACGCAAATTTCACTTTTAAAGTCATGGTACATATAGGCAGTGTCGAAGTACGTAAAGCCGCGCTCAAGGAACATATCAACCATTTTTTTGAACTGATCCATGTCAACGTTGCCTTGATTGTTCGCGTCCAAAAGCGGCAGACGCATACAGCCGAACCCCAGTTTTTTAGCCATATCCTTCACTTCCCTAAAAAAATTTTCTCCTAAAAAATATCTCTTATATGTTTAAATTTTATAATAAACTGCGCGAAAGTTGCAAGAAAATTTT
>CAJOKY010000226.1 GCA_905235425.1 uncultured Selenomonadaceae bacterium | reverse complement strand
TGCCCATTTGGGTATGCGGCTATATCGCAAGTAGCACGGTTGAATTTCAAACTGCATTATTCCGCCTCCTCTATCGAAAGGGTAATGTGCGGCGTGTCGGCAAGATTTTTCGTAACGTGTAGCTCCGATATCTGCGAATCATCATTCCACAACACGCCGTTTACCCCGTCCAAAATTGCCTTTGCTAAGTTATCAATGTCACCGTACCGCCGAGAAGTTACGCCTTTCTTGAACTTTGTCGCCGCTCTGAAAATGTCAATTCTAACCTTTATTTTGCCCGTGAAAAACGCTGAATCGTCAAGCGAATTTACTAAAAGGGCAATGTCTTTTTTGAACTGTTTGCTCGCGGGCGGGTCATACGTCCTGCCTTTAAAAGCGCGGGCGTCCCTGCGGTACAGCGTCTATCGGTATGTCAAATGTCATACTTCGCGCGGCGTGACTACAAATTTGTCCGGCGGCGTAACGGCGTAAATGTCGGTAATAACCTCGCCGGTGATTGTGTCAACAATTTCATTATTTTCAGCATTTACAGACAAACGGCGTTTAAAGCGGTCCCAATCAGCCGTGTAATGCGTCAAGATTAAGTTATGGTCTACCTTTCTGAGATAATCCATTAATTTTTTTGACTTTGCGGACGGCTCTGTATTGTCATCAGTAAAATAAAATTTAGTAGGTTGTTTTTTGAAAGAAATGTTGCCGAATCCAAATTTCAAAGTGCGCTTATTCGCGGGCATTTTGCTTGTCGCGTATTCGCGAAGTTGCTCCGTCAAGCTATTAATAGCCGCAAAATCACTTTTACAATCATCAGCGCAAATGTCGCGAACAATTTCAATGCGCTTTTTGTATTCGGCGATTAAATCATCGCGGCGTTTCTCGTGTTCCAAAATGTTATTTTGGTGTTCGATAATTTTTGCTATCGCCCAATCGGCTTTAACGTCGTTGTCGACAACAAATTTTTCTTTGAAGGGAACAATTTCAGCCATTTTATCAGCTCCTATAATTCAAAGTGCAACGGCACTAAGCGGAAATGTGATTGGTTGTAGCCGTTGCACTCTATTTAAATCAGCCTTAACTGTTAAAACGGTATTTGTTCGTCTGAAATGATATTAAAATCATCATCATCTGACTTGTCTTTGTAGGTAGTTTGATTAATTTTTTTCAGCGCAGGAACTTTGAATTTACCGGCGCGAATATTTTCAACCGTCGTAATACGCACGGGTTTCACCGTCGTTTTAATTACGTCGTTTGAAAGGTATTCTTCCTCGCCGAAAATGACGCCGATTTTTTTATGGCGAAGGTTATTCTCGTCAAAAATTTTGCCGATAACCTTAAAATCACTGTTCGATTTTTCAAAGTTTTCAAGAAGGCCTTTAAAAAACGGCGAAATTTTATTGTCTCTAGTGTAGATAACTTGATAAAATTTTGGCGAATAATTGTCGACGCCTTCATAAAATCGCGCGTACGTTCCCTCCGCAATGTCAAGCGTCAAAATCAGCTGAGGAATGCCATTTTTGGTTTTGCTTACTTGCGCAAAAATCACCACGCAGATATAACCCCCCGCCGGAAGGCGTTCAAATTCACCCTCCTGCAAGCCCTTGATATTGGCGTAATCGTCGCCCAAATTAATCATTATTCTTCACCTTCTTCATAGACTTCAATCACTTTCAATGCCGCCGCCAAGTCATTTGGTATACGTTCGTCAAGACACTCAAACGGTGCGCGTGCAGTTGACTTGTTAGGCGTCGTTTCAAAGTAGAATTCCTTGCCGTCGTCCGACTTCGCATAAAACACATAGAGAAATTTACTTTCAAGCTTGACTTTGTCTTTCAGCATTTTGCCCGGCGTGAAGACTTTGTCGACGTCATTCGGCGTGTACGGGTCAGCCGTTTCAACGTGCGCCATAAAAATTACGTTTAAATCGTCACGCAGGTTCTGAGCGGCGTTAATAATCTGATATACCTTTTCAGCCAACTTTTGATATTTCTCAAACGCGTTTTTACTTTCGGCATTGTCACGAAGGAACAATTCTGCTATCATTGCGTTATTAAAACCGTCAACCACGATATTTTTAATGTACGCATTAGCCTCGTTCGTGCCGATTCTCTGAATTGTTGAAAGGATTGTGGACAGCGAGCTAAAACTGTAAAAGTTTTTGTTTTCTGCCGAATACTGCTTTTTCCATCCCTTCCACGGCAAGCGCTTTTTAATGTCGCCGTCAATAATGACGGTTGACGCGGGGTCAAGCGTACGCAGCGAGAAGGTTTTTCCTGCGCCGGGTTGACCGTAAATCAAAATACATCTGCTCATAAAATTCACTCCTTAAAAAATATCATTTCTAATGTCTTTAACGCGTTGAATTGTCAAGGCGTGTAACATCTTGAAATCTATGGTTACTTTGCCGAATTGGCGGAGAATATGAAACATTTCTTCAGTGATAAAGGTGTACCACAGGACGCCTAAAAATTTGTTAATCAGCTTATTTTCAAAAATCCCGTGATTGTCATTTAAAATCTTGTTAAGTTCCTTATTGACAAATGCGGGCGTTATGAAGGCGTCCACTATCTTTGTTTCAATGCAATTTCCTTGTATCGGCGTTTGGGTTTTAATCGCCGCGCGTGATTCGGCGCGAACAATTTTAGCCCACGTCGTACGTCCGTACTTGTTGATGAAGTCATAATTTTTTATGACAATGCCTTCTCCCGCAGTACCGTCTTTAGTCAAGAAGTTGCAATCGTCTTTATGTTCGTCCACAAATTCAAATGTCGGGTTAGGCAAAATGGTTATAAGCGGAATATAAAATATGCCGTAACGTAATAAATCGCTTGCATAATTGTAATAATCTATGTACTTGCCATTTTCATCCACGACGTCAAAAACATAAAATTTGCGCCAGGCGTCATCGCGGTAATTTCTGAAATGGTGCGGTACAAGCCACTCGCCATAAAGGCGCCGATTCGGAAATTCTTCAAAAAAGCGTTTAAATTTGTCTTGTGAATGAAGTACGGCATAAGCTCCGGCGTTGTCATTTTCTGCAGACAAAACGCGGTTACGGCTTGCAACTTCAATCCTGCCGCCGTCATTCAGATAAATGCTTGTATTGGTGCCGTCAAGTTTAGGAAAAATATAAACGGTGCCGTTCAAAATGCCGTCGGTTTCATCTGTACCGAGTTTTTCGACGTGCTGATATTTTTCAAATTTCATTGTTCAATCCCCAAATTTACAATCGGTGGAACATTTTCAGACCACGTCCTGACAAACGCCAAAATTTCTTTGATATCCTCTGTATGCTGAGCCATTTCGCGAATATCATCATCAAACGCGTTTGTAGCGATAGCCGCCTGAATAAATTCTTCGACTTTTTCAACTTTTTCAGTCTGTCTTTCAAGCCACGCGTCAACCGCCGTAATCTTAAGCAGATTTTCAATCGCCAAGACGCGCGTTTCCAAATTCTTAATGCGCTCCTCTGTAGTCACAAAATCACCTCCTAAGCAACGCGCTTTTTGTACTTGTCATTAAGCTCGGAAATGCCTTGAAAAATTTCGGCGGCTTTACGCGTCTTTGCAATGCACTCGTGATAGTTAAGCTTTTTGCCGGAATTTTGAATAACGCCGACAAGCTTGCGCGTCTTTTCTTCGTAGATATAAATCACGTCGTACGCGCCTTTGTTTTCAACTACCGAGTAAAAGCCTTTGGCATCGTCCGTGACGGTGTCATATTTTTTAATTTCCTTCATTTTTTCACCTCTTTGCTTATGGTGTCCGCGAAATTGTCAATCGCCTTGCAGACTTCCGCCAATTCGCTGTAAATGGCATATTTATTTTGAAATGCGCGGAGTTCAATCAAGGCGTTTTTCAAGACTTGCTCGCGGCTTGCGACATTGTTCATGGCGACGGTGATTGGTATGTAATTCGCCTTTACGTGCAACGGAGCGACATTAACCAACGCGTTTACCGTTTTAGCCTCTTTGTTAGGGGTGTCTATCGTGACTACAAGGCTTGTGATAATTTTGCGCGCTTGATACAAGCGATAACTTTCAGCCGCCTTGCTGTCGTCCCACTCAAAGCAGGGGTGTAAAACGGCGTCGGTATCGCGTGAAGTTTCCAAGACAACTTCCGGCGTAAGTACGCCGTCGTGTTTCTCCTTCAAGCCGTCAAGATATTCGCCCGCAATTTGCGCAGGTACAGGTTGCGGAAATTTCCATTGATAAACCATTTTTTTATCTCCTTTCTCCTCACCAGCCCTACCCAGCCATACCGTTTACACACAGGAAAACATTCAGGGAAAGGAGAAGTTTCATGAGTTTTGTTTCAGAATTCAAAGAATTCATCTCACGCGGAAATGTAATGGACATGGCCGTCGGCGTTGTGATCGGCGGTGCGTTCAGCGCGATCGTCACCTCACTGGTTGACGATGTGATCGGCCCCATC
>CAJOKY010000225.1 GCA_905235425.1 uncultured Selenomonadaceae bacterium | reverse complement strand
GTCCCGATCGCGTGACGTGCGTCCCGATCGCGTGACGTGCGTCCGCTTCGTGTGCAATTTCCTAGCTCTGTGGCGGGATTTTTGGAACCTGCGCGACCGTACAAAATAACTTCGTGCCCAATGCGGCTTGAATACCATGCGTGAAAACTTCCCCAACGCCCGCAACCTATGATTCCGATTTTCATAAAAATTTTTCTCCTTAGCAGGTAACTACTGACTACTGACTACTGACTACTCACTATCTCACTACTCACTAAATCCCACACATTTCCGCCGTTAAATAAAATCAGCCTGCCTATACCTGCGCGGCGTCCCGATTCAATGTCACGCTCACTGTCACCGATTAAAATGGAATTCGCGGGATTAATTTCAAGTTCTCTGCAGGCGCGAAGGATTAAACCGGGCGCAGGCTTACGGCAGTCACAAATTTTTCTGTAAGCAGTAACGTTGCCTTCGGGATGGTGCGGGCAGTAATAAAAGGCGTCAATATGCGCGCCGAATTTTTCAAGTTCACTCTGCATAAAGGAGTGAATTTTTTTTACGTCATCTTCAGTGTAAAAACCCCGTGCCACGCCGCTTTGATTCGTGACAACTACAGCTAAAAATTTTTGTTCATTGCAAAATTTAATAGCGTCAATCGCGCCGTCAATCCATTTAAATTTTTCAATCTCGTGCAGGTAACCGACTTCGTGATTTAATACGCCGTCACGGTCAAAAAAAATTGCGCTGTTCAAAATATTTCCCTCCAAAACTGAAATGAGAGTCGGCGATTGAAAGTTTTCTCCCAATCTCCAACTCTCAAACAGGCAGCCGATAAGCCGGATTCTGTATGTGACAATCATTTATCTAAATTGTACGTTGCCGCACGATTTCAGCAGCTTACCCGAAAGGTCCGCGAGCAACATCAACCCTTTCCTATTTAGCCTTGCTCCGCGTGAGGTTTATCAGACGAAACGATTACCCGTCCGCCGGTGCGCTCTTACCGCACCTTTTCACCCTTACCGATTTTAGGGATTAGGGATTAGTTAGTAGCTGTTCCCTGTTCCCTGCTCCCTGTTCCCTAAAAGGCGGTTTTCTTTTCTGTGACACTGTCTTCAAGATTACTCTCACCGGATGTTATCCGGCACGCCGCTCTATGGAGTCCGGACTTTCCTCGTCAATTCGACATAATCGAATCACCGCGATTGTCTCCGCTACGCTTGAAAGTATATCAAAGGCATTTTTTTTTGTCAATTCTAGCGTTATGAACCGCATAACTCAAAGACGTTTTCAGCAGGTATACTTGCCGACGCCGCTAAAAAAAATTGGACAAAGGCAGTTACTTAGTTTATAATTATCGGAAAATTCAATATTGGGGAAATTTCTATGGATGTAGTGGCACTGGTAGGACCAAGCGGAACGGGTAAAAGTCATCGCGCTTTGCAGGTGGCGCAGGAGCATAACGCCGATGCAATTATTGACGACGGAATTTTAATCAAAGACGGTCACATTATCGCCGGCGAATCAGCCAAGACAGAAAAAAATAAAATTATGGCGGTTAAGCGTGCTATTTTCGTGTTGCCGGGTCATGCGGAGGAAGTTAGAGAAGCCATTCAAAAGATACAGCCGCACCGAATTTTGATTATCGGCACTTCTGAAAATATGGTGCATAAAATCGCGCAGACTTTAAAATTGCCTTCAATTCAGCTGATTGTTCGCATTGAAGATATCGCCTCACGCGCAGAAATGGATTTGGCGCGTTTTCACCGTGTCAAAGAAGGCAAACATATAATTCCCGTGCCGACGATTGAACTCAAGCCGCATTTTTCCGGCTACCTTGTAGACCCGTTGCAATCCATTTTTAAGCGTTCAAGAGTAAGGCGGCGTAAGCTTGGCGAAAAATCTATCGTGCGTCCTGTTTTCAGCTACTACGGCAAACTTATCATTGATGACAGAGTTATACTTGCTGTCGTCAACAAAATTTTGAAAGACGTTGAAAATATTGAAAATGTGAAAAAAGTCACGGTAGGGCATCTTGTTAAGGGTGAAGAAAATCGCGGCTTGCAAATTACCTGCGAAGTGGTTTTGAATTACGGCAGTCACATTCCGACGCTTGTTGAACAGACACAAAGTAAAATTCGCGAAGCCGTAGAGTTCACAACGGGTATGATTGTGCATTCGATAAATATTGTAGTCAAGGCGCTGTACGTTGATATTAAGAGGTAACAGGGAGCAGGGATTAGGGAGCAGATGTTTTAATTCTTAATTCAGCCAAATCGGCGCGAAGTTGAGCTTTTAAATCTTCAATCGACGCAAAAGTTTTTTCGTCACGAATTTTTTCAATAAATATGACAGAAATATTTTCACCGTAAATTTCGCGTGAAAAATTATCTATGAAAACTTCCAGCCGCCTTTTGGCAACCTTAAACGTTGGATTGTCGCCGATATTGGCAATGCCGTTAAAAATTTCTTCGCCGATTTTCACGCGTACAAGGTAAACCCCATTAGGCAACATTGAATGGCTGTCGTCAATTTCAAGGTTGGCAGTGGGAAAGCCCAATTTTCTGCCGCGCCTGTCACCGTGAACAACCTGCGAAGTGTAGGTAAATTCATGTCCCAATAATTCATTAGCCGCGCTAAGATCGCCCTCCGCGATTAAGGCGCGTATTTTTGTACTGCTGACAATTTTTTTGCCCAGTGTCACGGCGGGACAAACTTCAGCCTTAAAGCCGTAATTTTCGCCTTCACGAATCAGCATGCGCCCGTTGCCTCTGCCGAATCGTCCAAAAGTATAATTCGGTCCCGTGACAACGTAGGCAGGCGCAATTCTGTCACGCAACATTTCCAAAAATTCTTCCGGCGTCTTGCGGCTTAACTCTTTTGTAAACGGAATTTCCATAAGCACCTGCACGCCGAGTGATTCAAAAATTTCACGGCGCAAAATTTTATTTCCTACTGCAAGCGGCACATTTTCAGGCGCAATGACGCTTAAAGGGTGATTAGAAAAAGTCAGCACCATTGCCGTACCGTCAATATCACGTGAAATTTCAACCGCGCGATGAATTATGCTTGCGTGACCGACGTGTACGCCGTCAAACATACCCAACGCTACGACGGGGCGATTGTATGATACCCGCGTAAATTTTTTTATAACTTCCAACATTTTACCAGCTACTTACTACTTACTATTTACTACTTACTATTAACTACTTACTGCCCAAATAATTTTTTACGAACTGCTGAGCGGTACGCCCGTTTCTGCCGGAATGTGACATCTCCCAGCGCAAGCCTTCAATACGCAACGTTTCAGCGTCCAACTCAACGCCGCTTTTTTTCAGCATATGCGCGATAATTTCAAGATATTCATTTTGCGAAGGCGGATAATAATTCACGATTAAACCGAATCTGTCAGAAAGTGAAATTGTTTCGTTTACGCTGTCATCGCGGTAAAGTTCTTCGTGACCTTCCGCTCTGTCACGCCACGTTTCACGAATCAAATGCCGACGGTTACTCGTCGCGTAAATCAAAACATTTTGCGGCAATGACTCGACGCCGCCTTCAATCGTAGACTTCAAATATTTATATTCAGCCTCTGATTCTTCAAAAGATAAATCGTCCAAAAAAATTATGAAACGCTTGCTTGCAAAATTTCTAAGCGTCTCCATAAGATCCGGCAAAAATTTTAACTGCGGCTTGGTAAGCTGTACAAGACGAAGACCGCGCGAATAATTTTCATTGACAAGAGCCTTGACGCTTGAAGATTTTCCCGTACCGCGTGCGCCTACCAGTAACACGTTATTTGCCGGTTTATGCTCGATAAAGGCGTTGGTATTTTTAGTAAGCAACTCTTTTTGATGCGCGTAGCCGATTAAATCATCAAGGCGTATCGTTTCAAAATGCTTTATGCCGACAAGATTTCTTGTCTCTTCGTCGAATCGGAAGGCGCGGTAATTTGCAATGTCGCCGCAACCGTACTTTCTGTAATGCGCAATCAAAACGTCAACAATGCCGTCAAAATTATTCCCGCGCAGATGTTCAATTTTACTTTTCAGCTCGATAAATGATTCAGATTTATCGAGCTGAAAAGTAAAATTGAACATCAGCGCGGGAATAATTTT
>CAJOKY010000224.1 GCA_905235425.1 uncultured Selenomonadaceae bacterium | reverse complement strand
ATAATCCTTGCCGTCTTCCGTCAGCAAAATAGCGCCGTCGCCTGCCATTGAAATTAATACGTTGCGCGCGCCTTTTTCCTGCAATTTTTTAGCGTATTCAACAATTTGCTCGTTGGAAGTAAGCTTAACGCCGAACATATCACCGAGTTCGTGATTGTTGGGTTTAATCAGCCAGGGATGGAATTTCAAAACTTTGAGGAGGAGACCTTTTTCCGCGTCAACGACAATTCTGATGCCTTTATTCTGCAACGGTTCAAGCGTTCTTTCGTACATATCATCGGGCAAAGTGTTGGGAATGGAGCCGGACAAAACAAGCGTATCGCCTTCGCCGAGTTTGGCAAGTTTGGCAAAGAGTTCATCGCGTTTGGCGTCGCTGATTTTCGGACCTTGACCGTTAATTTCCGTTTCGACATCGGCTTTAACTTTCACGTTAATGCGCGAAAAGCCTTCGTCAAGCTGTACGAAGTCATCAGCCGCGTTGAAAGTGCGAAGTTGGCGTTTAATCTCTTCGCCCGTAAATCCGGCAAGAAAACCCAGCGCCGTTGATTTGTGACCTAAATTTCCGAGCACAATGGAAACATTGATACCTTTGCCGCCGCCGAGTACTTGTTCATAATTTACGCGATTAATTTTTCCTGCAGTAAACGAATCTAACCTAACCATGTAGTCAAGCGCGGGATTAAATGTTACTGTATAAATCATAAAAGTTTCCTCCTTGCAAAATAAACTGAAAATTTAGTTTAAGAAAATTATACAATACCGCTTTTTATATTTCAAGATAGATTTAATAAAGTTGGAAAATAAAATTGCCGAATTGTCACAAATGTAAAATTTAGCTTGTAGTCGGGCTATTAGCCAATTCTTAATTCTTAATTATTAATTATTAATTCAAAAAAAATCCCGTCGCAAAAACGGCGGGAAAATTTTTATTTTTAACTTGACAATTTGTCTGAAAATTTATCTCTTGTAAGCGGTAATCGGCTTGTAATGTTTTTTGAAAAATTCTTCGGCGACTTGCGGGAAGAGTGCGTAGCTCAAAACGTCTTCGTCGGTAGGATTGAGGAAACCTTTTTCGACGAGTTCAGCTTTAAACTGATCAAACGTTTCAGCCTTCGCGTCTTCAATGGAGCAGTCTTCGATAATTTGATCTTCCGGAATTTTCAATGTCTTTGTAATGAAGTCTCTGTCAACCGGTACAGGCGTACGACCGAATTTGCCGCGTACCAAATCTTTAAATTCTTTCGGTGCGGCAACGTAGCGACCATAAGCCACGTTGTAAGTTGCCATTGTGCCGACAATCTGACTGGAAGGCGTGACAAGCGGCGGATATCCTGCGTCTTTGCGAACTTTCGGCATTTCATCCAACAGGTCTTGGTATTTATCTTCCATACCGGCTTCTTTAAGCTGATTGGTAAGATTGGAAAGCATACCGCCGGGAATTTGGAAGTCAAGCACGTTGGGATTTACGTCGAAGTAACCTTTCAAGCCAAATTCTTCAATTAATTCTTTCTTGACGCCTAAGAAATGTTTAGCAATCGGTGTAAGGGCTTGACGGTCGAGGTCTTGACTTTCGTCACGTGCATTTACGACGCGAGCGGGAATGTCAACTTGCTCATGTTTACTGCCTTCAAACATTGCCAAAATTGTTTCGGTGCAAGGTTGGCTTGTATCGCAGGAGAAAGGCGAAAGTGCGCAGTCGATAATGTCAACGCCCGCCTCAATCGCTTTAATATAAGTTGCGTGACCAAAACCGGAGGTGCAATGCGTATGAAGTTCAACCGGCGTATCACCGAGTTCAGCTTTCAACTTCGTAACTAAATCGTATGCAACATAAGGCGCGAGAAGTCCCGACATATCTTTTATACAAATTGAGTGACAGCCCATTTCTTTGAGTTGTTTCGCCAATTTTACAAAAACGTCATTGCCATGCACGGGGCTGATTGTGTAAACCAAGCAACCTTGAACTTCCGGCTTTTCCGGCGCTTCCAATGCCGCTTTAATTGCAACGCGCAGATTGTTTACGTCGTTGAGAGCGTCAAAAATTCTGAATACGCCGATACCGTGTTTCGACGCGCACTTTACAAATTTTTCTACTACGTCATTTGAATAGTGATTGTAGCCGAGAAGGTTTTGTCCGCGCAGGAGCATTTGAATAGGAGTTTTTTTCAAATTTGCCTTGAGCTTGTCAAGACGTTCCCAAGGATCTTCGTCCAAAAAGCGAAGGCAAGTATCAAAAGTCGCGCCGCCCCATGCTTCAAGGGCTTTATAGCCGATATCGTCCAAACTTGCAAGCATAGGCTCCATTTGGCGATAACGCATTCTCGTTGCACAAAGTGATTGGTGACCGTCACGCAAAACGGTTTCCATTATTTTTACTTTTTTAGGTTCCGCCATCCAGCAACACTCCTTTAAATATTTTGAAAATTTTTTAACATTGTCGAAATTATAAAATTTATCTTTCGCATTGTCAATGAATATACGGCGCATTGGCAGGGAAAATTTTAATTTTTCACAAATGCTGTATTGATAGTAAGTAGTGAATAGTGAGTAGTGAGTAGTGAGTAGAAGGTAGATAGTAGATAGTAGATAGTAGATAGTAGAGGGTAGAGGGTAGATTGTAAATACTACTTCCTACTCTCTACCTCCTACTTTCTACTTCCTACCCCCTACCCCCTAAATTAGTGTATAATCTTTGCAGGTGATGAAAATGAATTTGGGAATTAATGACGAAGAATTTTTACGCGCTGAAAAAATCCCTATGACAAAACGCGAAATCAGAATTTTAACACTGGCACTTGCTCGGGTAGGCGGCGCTGAAATTATTGCCGATATCGGCGCGGGTACCGGATCACTTTCCATAGAGGCGGCTAAATTTTCGCCGGACAGCAATATTTTTGCAGTTGAGAAAAATCCCGACGCCGTAGAATTGCTGAAACAAAACGTAAAAAAGTTTTCTGCCGATAACGTTACTGTTATCCACGCCGAAGCGTCCGAAGCGCTGAAAAATTTTTCGCAAATTGACGTTGCTTTAATAGGCGGCAGTGGCGGCAAGATTGAACAGATTCTCGACGCCGTAAATAAAAAATTGAAAATCGACGGTCGCATTGCCGCAAACTTTATCGCCATTCAAAATTTGTCAATCTGCCTTGAATGGTTGCGCCGTCACAAAAATTATCACTATGAAGTTATGCAGGTGCAGGTTAATCATTTAAAAAAAATCGGCGCTTATGATATGGCGCAGGCGTCCAATCCGATTTACATTTTAATTGCGGAGAAATTACCAAATGACTGAATTGGTGCAAGAAAAAATCAAGACGTTGCCGGATTCGCCCGGCGTCTACATTATGAAAAATTCGCAGGGAAAAATTATTTACGTCGGCAAGGCGAAAATTTTAAAAAATCGCGTCCGACAATATTTTCAAAATAACAAAAACCATTCGCCGAAAGTTATCGCTATGGTCAAAAATATTTTCGATTTTGAAACTATCGTCACGGCGTCTGAAGTCGAGGCGCTGATTCTTGAATGTAACCTCATTAAAAAGCACCGACCACGCTACAATATCTGCCTTAAAGACGATAAAAGCTACCCCTACTTGAAATTGACGCTGACTGAAGATTTTCCGCGCGTTATTATCACTCGGCGAATTGTTGACGACGATGCAAAATATTTTGGACCTTACACAAGTTCGCAGGCGGTAAAAGATTCGCTTGAACTTCTGCGAAAACTTTTTCCTCTGCGTACGTGCAAAAATTTTCTTAAGCGTCCCTGCCTTGAATTTCACATTAACCGCTGCCTTGCGCCTTGCGTCAATAAAATTTCCCGCGCAGATTACGCCGACCTTGTTAAGGCTACGGAAAAATTTTTGGAAGGTAAAACGGCTGACGTTGAGCGCGATTTAACGGCGAAAATGAATAAGGCGGCGGACGATTTAAACTTTGAACTTGCCGCCAAACTGCGCGATATCCTTTTTGCAGTCAAGAAAATTTCCGAGAAACAGAAAATTATCACGGATACGGGAGACCTTGACGCGATAGGAATTTCGCGGCTTAACAATGAAGTCTGCGCGCAGATTTTTTTTGTACGTGACGGCTAGGTTAC
>CAJOKY010000223.1 GCA_905235425.1 uncultured Selenomonadaceae bacterium | reverse complement strand
GTTAGCGGGGAATTCAAGCCTGTGGAGCGTCACACCAAACGCAAGTAGCTACGGCAAAAGCGGACGCGGTGAATCAGGAATGGGACATTAAAGTTTTTAGCTTTTTATAAGTTCTCAGTAACGGTCAAGCACTATTTCAAGCTTGAAGGAGACGCGCTTTCGCAGTTTATTTGTACCCTTCATATTGAAGGGTGCAAAGCTCAAATGTCAGTAATGACGCGCACTTTATATCTTTGGACAAGACGCGGAGCAATGCGTCACGCAAAAATGCTTAATACCGACAAGGCGTGGGACGTTTTTGAAATGCTTGAAGATTCGTATTTTGTCCTTGAAAATTTCCGTCAGATGAAAATGCGCGAACAAAGTAAAATCACACGCCGAAACTTTACCGACGTTTTGAAAGAGTTTATTGCCTACGCGCAAAAACAAGGTACGTCTCGCCCGCCCGTTGCTTTCTACAGTAAGTATTCGGCTTTGGTAAACAAATGGGTTGGTCTGCCGAACAAAAAAGCTCGCGATACAGCTCCGAGTGATACGGTTGCCACCATCAATTTCATCGAAGACAAAATTGCGCAATTTATGAGTGATTCGATAAAACAAAATATCCCCTACAAAGACATTGAACGCAGAATAGAGACTTTTTTTGGCGCAATGTTTTAAACCGTCATCTGCCCATAAATCGTGGTAAGAGTGATATTAATCTGCAAATCGCGGTTATAATCCGTTTCCGCCAAATCCATTTTGTCAATGCTTTTTATATAAGCATTAGTCATCAGCGTTTCGGTAATTTCCCGTCGCAATTCAGATTTTCGTTCCTGCACGCCCATAATCTTGCCGATAAATTTTTTCAAATCAGCACCGTAATTCCAAGTATAAGCAAGATACACACCCCTTTGAGTGCGGAGAGCCTTATAAATCCATACTTTCAAGGCGTCGTTGCCTTCCAAAAGAATATGCTTGCCGTCGCCGTCATAAATGAAACAATCCTTTTCAAAATCCCACGAGTACATTTTAAAAAGCGGCAAATGCGCCTGCGTCAAATCCCTTTGCCTCAACCTGCGCCATAACGTCCGAAATATCAATGTCTAATTTGGAGTTCGTGCCGACTTCAACCGTCATACCGTTTTCAACCGCCGCGTCATAAAAATTGCGGGTAAAAGGTGATTCAATGCCAAAAATACAAGCCCTGTCAATCGCTATCGCAAATGCCTCTGCAATGTAGTCTTTCACTTCTTCAAAGACATTGATTGTAGTATCTTCCAATTTCTCAAGTGTCGCAGGAATGATGACGCCTAATTTTTTTACCTTAATTTCGGGAAAAATCCAAGTGGGCTTAGAAGTTTTGTATATTTTCACCTTCTTCAACCCAATAAGCGCCTACACCCTTCGACATTGCAGGAAATTTTTTGTTGTCACTTTCCAAAGTTTCAACACGGGATAACCGCAAAATCGCACTGCCGCGCATCGTTTGTTTTATGATGTCCGTAGCTTGAAGTTGCGGTACGAATCCCGTCAATTCATCTTTCAAAAATGATTCATCTGCAAATCTTTGTATATCAAACATTTTTCTACCTCCAAATAATTGATTAGCAAAATTTACCCCGCCATTTTCATTTACTTTTAAAGTATGCGCATTATGCTTGACGGTACGATTTCAAATTTATTTTCAAATTCATTGACGGCTATCAAGACAAGGTGCTTGTCAAATTCGCGTGTCGTAAGCGTTTGCTCGGCTATAAACCAATAATTTGTGCCGCGTACAAGCTGGTCGCCGACGTACATCAGGGGATTGTAATTAGCACCTACAAGTGCGGGGCTTTCAATTTCTGACATTGCCGACGCTACTTTCTGCGGCAATTTGCTTAAGTCTGTTATAAAGTTGAAATTTATTTTACCTAACATTTTTACTCCTCCTGCTTATGAGCGGGATAAATTTTGCTAACCAATTAAAAAAGCGCATTAGCCTTTTCAGCCTGCGCTATTCTTTCATTTGCGATATCACCTTTCAAAAACGTTTTTATTCAGAAAACGGCGTCGCCTATATCTTCGTCGCTGTAAGGCGAACCAAAAGTATCTAATTCGCCTTCAATAATAATTTTCGGCAGTTCGTCAAAATACTCATCTAACAAAACAAGCCAATAAGCCTCAAGAGTATCAGGAGCGGGGGCATAAGAGCAAGGCTCGGAATTTATGTAACGCAAAAGGGCGCGGCTATACAATTCAAAACTTAAGTTATCGTAACCGTTTAATATTTTGCCGTCTTGAAAAACCGCAATAGTGTCCGATTCTTTTGCACAAGTTATCACCGTAAATTTGCCGTGCACATAACCTTTTGCCGTGAATTTTGCCATTTTGGCAACCTCCTAAAACAACGCCAATAATCCAAAAGGCACATCGGTCAAAATAAAATCTACCGAGCCGTCCGCCAGCTTTTTCATACCTACAAGACAGTCTTCGTTAAAAATTTTGTCTATCATTGAATCAATCCTTCCAATCAAGGTGATTGATTTTTTTCCATTTCTCAAAACTACGCCGTGCCTCTTCCGGCGCTTTATCTGTCAAAACAAATCTGTCACGTTATTCGTCGATATAGTACCATTCTTCGTTATGCATCCAATCGGTTATTCCCTTATAGCGCATCGACATCAGCTCATTTTTTTTCATTTTTCAAATACTCCTTAAAACTTTATCATAAAATTTACGGCTAAATTCAACTGGATTCCCCGAAGATACATCTGAAAACACTTCTGATATTATCTCCGAACCGTCAAAAAAAGCACCTGCATAATGTGACAGATGTTTTTATACATACGCAATAACTTCTTTTTCTGTTAAACCTGTAACTTCGCAAGCAATTTTCAGCGGATCTATTTTGTAAACGTTCGATACCACGTGTCCAAATTCGTGATGAATTATTGCTCGCCAATCTGTTCCTTTGACGAACCAGCCTTCGTCCACTAGTTTTTGATATTCTTCTTGCAAAATTCTAACGTCGCGGAAAGCATTGCCGTTCAAAGTTATGATTCGCCCGTGCGTTATCGCAAAATCTTCCGCGTCCATTAAATTGCTTGTACTTAATGTCAACTTGTAACGTTCGTCAAATACCTCAGGAAATATCTTTTTATAATGTATCAGAGATTCTATGACAAATTTAATTGTTTCAACATAGCCGTCAAACTTTTCACGGCGTTCGGCAATACGCTTGCCGCGTTTTATCGGCTGGTCTTCACCGAGCGCCGCGGTTAATGTACAACGGCAAGATTAAAGTAGCTTTAATCTATCCCCAATGCCGCCCATTCATCGCTTGTTTTATGTCGGGCGGCGCGTCGTCTTTTACTCCGATTATGAAACCGCAATCATCAAAAATACAATAACGTTCCCTGTCTTCCTCAGGATATTCAAGTAACTTGAATGTACCAGGTTCAAACATTTTACCCCAACTCCTTTTTTTATGTCAGTTTCAGAATAAGTGAAAATTTTGTCTATCATTGAATCACCTGTCTAAAACTTTTTCAATATCCGAATGTTTTATTGTATTGGTTTCTGTACTGCCGTCAGATTTATCTATATCAGCTTCGTAGGCAATGCCTTGTTCGTATACCTCAACTATATATGCAATCTCACCAGTATTTAATAATACCTTGTCGAACAACCGAATCTCCACACTAACCTCCACTGAGCTATTTTTTCTTATCAACATAAATTGACGTTAAACGCAATTCTCCGGTTTTATCATCCAAAATCCAAGCTGTAATCACCACTGCATTTTTCACATTTTCACCAGTCAATTCTAAAGAAATTTGGAATCTGTCACCATAACCGGTATTAGGTTTTCGGATTATCTCAAAATTATTGATATGTTTTTCAACGTTTTCAATCAATTTGTCAACATTGCAAAGATTATAGCCTAACGCCGATTCAAACGCCCGTGCCTTATTCACGTCTTTTTCGGGATTTAACGCGTATTGGGTCAACTTTGCAGTCGGAATATGACCTTCGCCCAAACTGTTTATATAAACTTTTACAAAACCACCAGATTTTATTGTTTGATTTATTTCCCAATTTCTTAGCGTCTGCGTTTTATCTACATATACCGACTTCCAATCGGTATACTTCAT
>CAJOKY010000222.1 GCA_905235425.1 uncultured Selenomonadaceae bacterium | reverse complement strand
TTATGAAGTCGGCGATCCGCTTTTTGTGGAAGGTGATATAAATCCCGACGTTGACATTGAAAATATACGCGCTTATGTATGGGCTATGGAAACAGCGACGCCGTACGAAAAGCCGGAGTGCGAAGACTGCGCGGCGTTTATGGGCGTACATAATGACACGGCATTTTATTTTTATGAAGGCGTATTGGACAGGGATTTTTTAGCTACCATGCGAACCCGCGCAGATTCATACATTATATTTGCGGAGAGCTGCGCGGTAGGAGAAGATTTTTTGCGGCAGTACAAGATAGCGTTTAAAAAAATACCGCGCGACATTATAAAAATTTGGACAGACTAATAAAAAAACCGCCCTGTGACAGGCGGCGTGAAAATTTAGCGTAACAAATTATTTTTATCAAGAAATTCAATGAATGCGTCAAAAATAATATCGTTGCGAATCAAAATATCATCTTCGGTAAAATCTTTCTGCGTTTTGGCAAGTGTGAGCAGTTCGCGAATCATAGTACCGGCGATTTTTTGTTTGCCCTTCGTGTAGCCGAGATAATATTTAGCCTTGTCTTCAAAGCGATAATCGGAGGCGCGAATATTAATGCGCTTTTCAAGCAGAGCCTTATTGCCTAAAAGTTCAAGGTGCGATTCGTCGGCAAGCGGTGAAAATTCATGACGCTTTACGGCGTAAATGTGTTCAATTTCAAGCTTAGTGTCAAGCGGCGGCAACTCCTGCGCGTCGTCGTTAAAAGTCCACCAAGCAAGCATGGCGCGGGTAATGCCCTTAGTATTTGAAAATTTTATGTCACGCATTTTTTCTAACACGACATTTTTATTTTGAATGAATTGATTAAATTTTAATTCTCTGTCATTTAAAATGTTGGCAAATTCCAAAAAAAACGGGCGGCGAATGGATTGTACGCCGGGATTCACTATAGCATGCATTAAGAGCATTGCGGTTATCTTATTCAGAAAAATATAAAATCGCTCATCGTCAAGCCGATTATTTTCATCGCGGTTGCCCATAAAATACAGCGACACTACGTAAGACCAAATATTATTCGGCGAATATTTCAAGACGTACAATCTTTTCAGTACGCGCTCGGAAAAACGTTCGTCATTGCGTTTATTGACATCGTCCCAAAAATTAGTCAACAAAATTAAATCTTCAAAAGTTTTTTCATCGTGAAGTACAGCATAATTATTTTGTTCGTAGTAAGGTCGAAGTCCTTTGAAAGTATCATTCTTAGTGCCTTGCCGCGCCAAAAGATAGTACATATATCTCATAAAAAGATCGTCCATAGGCGTACCGGTGCGAGGGCGAAAATTTTTATTGCAAAGGCGCTCCAACTCTTTCCAACGAGCTATAAAATTTTCTTTCTCAACTTTGCCTTTAGCTTTGTAGAATTTGTATAATTGCGCCTTGAAAATGTCCGAATCAGAAAGCGGCATACCTCTATCATTGAGCGTGGTAAAAATTCTAAGTGCGGTATTCTGCGAATTTGTTTCAATGGGGAGTAAAATGCAGTTATCTAAAATTCTTTTGGGAAATATTGAAAAAAAATCCGGCGTAAAGAATTTAAACTCATCAATCTTTTTTTTGAAGTAACGATAATTTTCGGCGTAATTACTTTTATCTTTTTTATCTGTGACACCTTCGGAAATAATTTTTTTAAAACTATCGCTGTTTTCATCGTCAGCAACTTCAGAAGTAATTTTACAACCGGATAAATCGGGGTTATCATCGTTGCCGATTTTCCAAATACATTCGGCAATTCTGTCACGAGTTCTGCTTTTAATATCGCCGAACGCCTCATAAAAAGCGCGTAGCAAAAGTAAAAGCGTGATTAAACGTTGCTGACCGTCTACTACTTCATTTTCTTCGCAATCATTATTAAAAGTTAAAATCGTACCCAAAAAATAATTATCTTTTCCTGCGTCAAAAGATTCAGCGTCACCGTTTGGAAAAGCAAATTCCTTAAAATCTTCCCACAAAGTTTCGCAATGTTCCAACGTCCAAGAATAAGGGCGCTGATAATCGGGAATAAGAAATTTTATGCGCGGGCTTGAAAAAATTTCGTGAACAGTACGGCGAGCAATGTTTAAATCAGACAAAAAAATTCCTCCCAAAACTAAAATATTCTTGATTATAGCACAAAAAAATTTTCAAGGTGATACAAATGGAAAAATTTTCGCGAATAGTAATAGCGGCGACACAGAGCGGCGCAGGTAAAACTACTATAACATGCGGGATAATTGCGGCGCTTAGAAAACGCGGCTTGAAAGTGCAGGCGTACAAAGTCGGACCCGATTATATAGACACGGGCTTTCATGAAGTGGCGGCGGGACGACCTGCGCAAAATCTTGACAGCTGGCTTGTCGGCAACGATAAACTCGGTGAAATATTTTATTCGACGTATGGAGACGCGGACATTGCGATAATTGAAGGCGTCATGGGGCTGTATGACGGCGGACGCGGCGGTATAAGTTCGACAGCTGAAGTTGCAAAGATTTTAAATGCGCCGGTGATATTGGTTATTGACGCGAAAAGCGCCGGTACTTCCGTTGCGGCTACGGCGTTGGGTTTTCGTGAATACGACAAGGACGTAAATTTAGCCGGCGTGATTTTAAATCGTATCGGCTCGGCGTCGCATGAAAAAATAATTACAGATGCGCTTGCCGATATTGGAATAAAATGTTTCGGTGCTGTGAAACGTGACGACGAAATTATTTTGCCTTCGCGACATTTGGGATTGGTGCAGGCGGCTGAAAATAATTTTGCCGACGTTGTAAATAAAATCGGTGAAAAAATTTCCGCGCAGATTAATCTTGACGCATTGATAACGCTTGCCGAAAAAGTTTCCCTACCCTTTACCTCCTACCTCCTACCCTCTACTCTCTACCCTCTACCGGCTAAAATCGGCGTCGCTCGTGATGAGGCGTTCAGCTTTTACTACGCTGAAAGTCTGCGCGAATTGGAAAAGTTAGGTGCGGAATTAATTTTTTTCAGTCCTTTGCATGATGAACAACTGCCGAAAGTTGACGGCTTAATTTTAGGCGGCGGCTATCCCGAACTTTACGCGGCGCAGTTGGAAGGCAATAAAAAAATCCGCACCGAAATTAAACGTGCGGCTGAAAATGGTATGCCGATTTTTGCGGAGTGCGGCGGCTACATGTACCTTATGAATTTTTTGACTGACTTCGACGGCAAAATTTACGAGATGTGCGGCGTAATTCCGAATCAAGCCGTAATGACTGACAAGTTGCAAACCGTCGGCTATGTTGAGGCTACGTTGGATAGGGACTGCGTGATAGGTAAACGCGGCGATAAACTTCACGCGCATGAATTTCACTTTTCAACGGCAGGAGATAACGCGGCGGGTAAAATTTTTCACTGCGAAAAGCTCAGGACAGGTGCGAAATATTTTGCAGGTTACGCAGATAAAAATATAGCGGCGTCGTACCTGCACATACACTTTGCAGGTTGTCCCGATGCCGCCAAAAATTTTATATCAGCTTGTCAGAAATTTAGCCGTACTTTCTGATACAGGCTATTTCATAAAAATTCTGCCCATTTCAATATTATCAGTGCCGACTTTTTTCAGATACTCTTCCAAAATTTCTTCGCCAGTACCGTACTTGCCGATAATCTTAATGTCTTTAAAGCAGTTGTAATTGTTGCCGCCTTCAAACAAGAAGTCAAATGCCGCTATTGTATAAATTTTGTTGTCGTCAAGCGGTTGACCGTTAATTAAAATTTCGCCGACTACGCGATTTTCAGCAGGCAGAGCGGGATCAAATGTAAATTTAATGCCGCTGACTTGCAGAAATACGCCGACTGTTTCAGGATAGGCGGATACAGAATGATTAAGCATTTCGCGAATGGCTGAACCTTTAATTTCAGCAACTTGCAACTGGTTACCAAACGGGAAAATTGCAATCATGTTGCCCTTTGTGACTTTGCCGACAGGAATATCACCCCTTATGCCGCCTGCATTAACTACGCCGATATCTGACTTTCCGAACCAACGAAAAGCATCCGCTATGAAGTCCCCCAACTCCATTTCTTGCGTACGAACTAAATCGCGTTCACCGGATAAAAACTTTGAACTTTCGCCTATTACTTCATCAAAAAGTTTCTTATTGCGCTGATTCATTTCATCAATAGCTTTTAAAACCGCCTTGTCTTCAGAACCG
>CAJOKY010000221.1 GCA_905235425.1 uncultured Selenomonadaceae bacterium | reverse complement strand
TTGGTCTATTATAATAACGGAGGCATCTTTTTGTTTGCGTATTTCTTCAGCTACCAAGTTTTGATAATCAGTTAAAAACTTTTGCAAATCGGCATCTTCAACACCGATACCCATTAAAGTCCCTGAAAGCAACATTCCTGCCATTTTGCCGGCTTCAAAGTCACTTGGGTCTGCAACGGTAATTTCTTCGCTAATTACCGAATCATCATCATTTAATCTGAAAGTTATTTTATTATTTTCAGTGCCGCCAAAATTTAAACTGCAATATTTTTTGTTATCGGCAGTATACGTTTTTGGTTCTGATAAATCAAAATTTCCGCGAGCCGCAAATATTTTCAAATTACCTATCAAAGCCTCTGCCTTATTATCAAAAATCGCCTCTTCGCGCTGATTTTCGGCTGTTTTACCGCAACCAATCGAAAAAGATAGACAAACCAGCATGAAAAGCCCTAGAAAAGCTTTTAGCATATTCATAAAAATTTCCCCTATTTTAAGTATTAACCCCATATTTCGCCGCCAACTTTTTGAAAAGCGGAAGTGAGCGTTCAATCGTTTCAGTCTTTATGCAGTACGCCGCGCGAAAATATCCCGCACAGCCGAAGTCAGCGCCAGGTACAAGCAGTAAATCATATTTTTTGGCGCGTTCGCAGAAAGCGTAATCGTCATTTTCCAATGCCTTAGGAAACAGATAAAACGCACCCTGCGGCTTGACGCATTCAAAACCGGCGTCGATTAAGCCGTTGTACAGAAGTTTTGCATTGCGTTCATAAATCGTAATGTCGGAAGGTTTACCCGCGCATTTTGCAATTACCAACTGCCAGAGTGAAGGCGCGTTGACGTGAGTCAAAACCCTTGCCGCGCCTGCTACCGCGCCGTAAATTTTGCCGAAATCCTCAACTTCATCAGGCACAATCACGTAGCCGATACGTTCGCCCGGCAGGGAAAAAGATTTACTGTAGGAGTAGCAGACCAAAGTATTTGCGTAAAATTTCGGCACGTATGGAACAGTGACGTTGTAAGCAATTTCGCGGTACGGTTCATCTGAAATTATGAAAATCGCGTGACCGTATTCTTTAGACTTCGCCGTTAAAACCTCCGCCAGCTTTTTAATTGTCTCTTCAGAATACACCGCGCCGGAAGGATTATTCGGCGAATTAATTATTACAGCCTTAGTTTTCGGCGTCAAAATTTTTTCAAATTCATCAAAATTTATCTGCCAATCTTTAACCTGCGCGGGTACGACTTTCAATTCAGCGCCTACTGATTCAACGAAAACTTTGTATTCGGGAAAGTATGGCGCGAAGGTTATAAATTCATCGCCGGATTCGGTAAGGGCTTTAAAGCAAATTGTAATTGCCGCCGCCGCGCCTGCCGTTATGAAAAAGTTTTTACCTGCAAAGTTCGTACCAAAACGCGCGTTGACACTTTGCGCCAATGTTTCACGTACTTGGGGATTGCCAGGCGCCACTGTGTAGCCGTGAACTTGCGACGGTTCATAAGTTTGCAAAATCTCAACCGCCGCGTCACGTACAAAGTCAGGCGTGGGAACATTGGGATTGCCTAAGCTGAAGTCAAAAATATTTTCTTCGCCGACCTCCGCCGCACGCTTTCTGCCAAATTCAAAAATTGTTCGTATTGTAGATTTTTTTGTACCGAGTTCATACATTTTAGCCGAAACCATTTTGTCACCTCATTTTAAATTAAAAACTGCCGCCGCTACCGCCGTGACCGCCGCCACCTCTGCCGCCGCTTGAACCGCCGCCTGAGCCGGATTTACCTTTACGCCTGCGCGAAGTGTTTGTAAAAAGGTAGCGGTCTTTCTTTTCATTAATATCAACCGAATTGCGGTCAAGATATTCACCTGCCTCAGCCGCAGGACGGACGTTACTCATTGAACCGATTAGCATTGAGCGGAACATAAAGCCGCAGATAATCGCAACCACAACGGCTATCATAAGCGCCATAATGTCAAATTCATCGGATGAATCATAAGCCGTGCCGTTGTTTTCGTAGTACGCCAAACTTTTTTCTACGCCGTCAATATATTTTGAACAAGCGCTGAAATAATTGCCTGCGCTTAATTCGTCAATAAAAGTTGCGGCAACGGCATTTGTATCAAAAATTCTGTCCTGCATTTTATAATCAGTGGAAATTTGCCATTTGCGCGAATCCATTACTACGAGAAGAAGTATACTTCCATTAGCACCGCCGCTGAAATTTTTGTCAAGCAATGAATTTGCCGTAGCCTCGACGCTTTGTCCGTGCGTATTTTTCAAAAACTCAATGCCTATTCGCACGTTGTATGTATCCTCAACCGCTTTAATCCTTCTTGAAAGGCGGCTGACTTCATCCGGCGTCAAAAGGTTCATAGTGTCGATAACCGCGTTAGTAGGTCCTTTGGCAACGGGCGTAGCTTTTACAACGTCGGCAGTGTAACCGGCGGCGATAAAATTTAAAATAGCTAAAAGCGCCGTCAACGCGAAAAATTTTCTTAACATACTGACGCCCTCCTACTCCATAAGCAACTTGATAATAAAGTAGAGTATCGGCGTCAAAATCACCGTGAGAATCGCGGGGTACAGAAAAGATTTAAAGCCGTCGTATGGAAGAGAGCCTACGACTTTGCCTGTCTGACCGTTCATCATAAAGGTATAAGGCTTGTCATTGTACCGCGTCGTCAAAATCCATACCGGCACCATTGCATAAAGCACTTTACCTATATCCTTGACAACGGCGGAATCTTCCAATTCGCATTCGTCGTAGCCTTGCACGCTGTTTTCAAGTACGGCAACGGCGCTGTTTTCCATACGCTTATTGACGCGGTCTGTACAATCTTCCGCGCTTACGTCGTACTTATCGGCAAGGTAACCTGTCAAATAAGCCGAGCTGAAATCTACCAATTCTTTGTAGTCAAAAGGTTCAATGCTATCCATAAAGTCATCGTTCATCTTTTTACTGCCGTCCGCCGGAATTTTTTCAAATTTCATCTTGCCGGAGCGCTGACAGCTGTAAACGCTTTTTTCAGTGACAACTTCATTTGGCGTATCGTAAACGCGAATTTTAGCCGCGCGAAATTCGGCGTGCGCGTCAACTTCTGAATCAAAAAGCCAAAACGGTACATACATGGGCTGAATAGCCTCAACGCGGTTATTTGCTGTGAAGTTACTCGGCAAGAGCCAGCGTCCTTCGTAAAACTTTTTAAGCGCGTTTACGGCATCTTGCTTTGTCTTTTTAAATGGTATGATTAAGTCGGGTTTTAATGCGCCGTCAAAACGTTTTGGAATCATGGTAGGGTTTCCGCAGTAAACGCATTCGGTAGCCATTGTGTTTTCGTCGCAGACAATTTCCGCGCCGCAACTTGAACAGGTAAACGCCTTAAGCGCCGCCGCCTCTTCTGAAGTCCACTCTTCGCCCGCATTTTCAGTGTCCCATTTCGCTTCGCGTGCCTCCTGCGCCCTTGCCGCCATTTCATCTTTAGCGCGGAACATCTCCTCAATCGCGGCAACTTCAAATTCCGTGCCGCAATATTCGCAGGTTATGGTTTTTTTGCCCGGCATAAAACTCAACGGCGCACCGCAATTCGGACATTTGTAGCTTACTGACGTATCAGCCATTAAAACACCACCTAATCATTGTTCAGTTTTTTTACCAAATTTTTCGCGCAGATATTCAAACGTCGTGGCAGGTACAAGCGCTTTCACTTTGTCAAAGTCACCCGCTTTTATCGCGGTTCGTACATTTTTAGCGCTTATGACTTCGCCGTTAATATCTCTGCGCGGTATTTCGCAAAATTTTATGTTATATCGCGGCAAAATATTTTCCATATTGTCATTATACTGCCGCGTCACGTTGTCTTCCGGCTCTTCGCCGACAAAGCGAATTGTCACGCCTAAGGCAGGTGCTATTTCCCGTGCAAATATTTCTACGTCTTGGCTGGAATCAACTTGTACGTCCTGCAAATTTTCTTTATTGAAGTAGCCTGAAAAAGTTCGTTGCGATATCACAAACTGACCACTCGGCAAAACTTCGACGTTGGGAAAATCTTTCGTGCCGCGTCTAACCAGTTCAAACCTCTCGGCAAAAGTAAAATCGCTTTTATCTTCAGACACAACCATTATGAAAAGTTTATCGACTCTCGCCGCCGCGTACTCTACCAAATATTCATGACCGCGCGTAAAGGGATTGGCATTCATAACTATGCAACCGATTTTTTGTCGC
>CAJOKY010000220.1 GCA_905235425.1 uncultured Selenomonadaceae bacterium | reverse complement strand
ATCCCTAATCCCTGTTCCCTAAAAGGATGTGATAAAATGATGATGAGCGGCGCTAAGGCTATAATAGAATGCCTTAAAGAACAAGGCGTCGATACAATATTCGGCTATCCCGGCGGTATGATATTGCCAATGTATGATGTACTTGTAGATGAAAAAGACATACGCCAAATTTTGGTGACACATGAACAAAACGCGGCACATGCGGCGGACGGTTACGCGCGAGCGTCGGGCAAAGTCGGTGTATGTATGGCAACGTCGGGACCCGGCGCTACAAATTTGGTTACCGGCATTGCTACGGCGTTTATGGACTCAATACCGGTCGTAGCAATTACGGGACAGGTCGAAACAAAACTTTTAGGCAAGGACGCCTTTCAAGAGACTGATATTTTAGATATCACCATGCCGGTTACGAAACATAATTTCAAAGTTAAAGACGCGCGTAAACTCGTTGAAACAATTCGGCAGGCATTTGATATCGCAATGAACGGCAGACGCGGTCCCGTACTTGTAGATATTCCGCGTGATTTATTCTTCGTTGACGTTGACTACACGCCTCAACCCATAAAAGAAAAGCCGGTAGGAAAACCCGATCCCGATTTTTTAATCTGCGCGGCAGAGGCTGTAGAAGAAATTTTGAAGGCGAAAAGACCGGCGGCGATAGTAGGCGGCGGCGCAGTAAGTGCCGGTGCGTCGAAAGAAATTATTGCCTTCATAGAAAAATATAATCTGCCGGTAGTCAACACGCTTATGGGTATCGGTGCAATTCCGCGCAGTCATCCGCAGAATTTAGGATTTGCAGGACTTCATGGCACTAAGGCGGCGAATCACGCTATTGCCGAATCAGATTTAGTGATAGCTGTCGGAAGTCGTTTTGGTGACAGGCAGACGGGAAATTTAAGCAAGTACACGCAGGCGAAAAAATTTATTCACATTGATATTGACCCCGCCGAGATTGATAAAAATATTGCCGGCAGTTTAGGGCTTGCCGGTGACATGAAGGTTATATTAAATCTGTTAATGAAGTCTCCTAATGCAGGTAACAGGGAGCAGGTTTTAAGCGATTGGTGGAAACAGATTGAAGGCTGGCAGGAAACGTACGAGTACGATTATCAAGTAAATCGCTTAACCGTTCCTTGGGCAATGAATCAGATTGCGAAAAAGACGGCAGGAAAGGCTTATGCCTACGCTACGGACGTAGGACAGCACCAAATGTGGGCGGCGTTGCATTTGCACGTTGAAGAGCCGCGTACGTGGCTTACAAGCGGCGGTTTGGGTACAATGGGATTTGGTCTGCCTGCCGCTATGGGCGCGCAGATGTACTATGGCAAAAATCGCCGCGTTATCTGTGTGACCGGTGACGGCGGCATAAAAATGACGGGCAACGAATATTACACCATTGCCCGCCTTAAATTGCCTGTAATTTCGCTGATAGTAAATAACACGTCGCTCGGTATGATTCGCCAACTGCAGAAGGTTATGTTCAATGAACGCTACATTGCCTGCGAATTTGATTACTCTATGGATTACGTAAAGTACGCCGAAAGTTTCGGCATTAAAGCCGTTGCCGTGAATACGCAGGAAGAATTTGCGCACGCTCTTCAAAAGGCGCTTGACGATACCGAAAACCCGCGCGTCATTGTGCTGAATGTATGGCGCAGTTTTGTTGAACCTATGGCGAAGGGCGGCGCCCGCATTAACGAATTTGTAGAGTTCAAATGAAAAATATGCCTGAGCAAAAAGAAAAAGGTGTTTGGGATAAGTACAAAGTTGCATTGATAGCGGCAGTGATTGTACTGGATATTTTGTTGGCGGCAATTTTTCTTACCGGCAATGACAAAGATAATGAACCTGCTGAAAAAAATCAGCCGCAGGAAGTTCAACCTACCGTAACCATTGAAATACCTGCGCAACTTGTTCAAACGCCGCAAACTCCTGCCGCACCGCCTTCAAATATCTCAAATATAAATCCAAATGACGGTTATCCCTCCGGTCAATACAAAATCGGCAGTGATATTCCCGCCGGTGAATATTTGGCAATCGGTCAAGGTTACATTGAACTTAACAGAGAGCCTACGGGATTGGGAGCTTTAATTTTTAACGATAACTTTGTCAATTATCATTACGTTGAAGGTCGCGACGGCGAATATCTGCGTACTCAAGGCAATATCAAGCTGTATCCTGTCACTGCCGATACAAAAATTGAAGTCGACATTAATAACATTGAGCAGGGTTACTACAAAGTCGGACGCGATATTCCGGAAGGTGAATATAAAATGGCGTTGGAAAGCGGAGGCTATTTTGCGATATACGGTAACGCGCACGATAAAAATATTTTGACTAACGGCTTTACCAATGAAGCCGTGACACGCTACGTAAAACTTGCGGACGGGCAATATTTTCAGTTAAAAAAGGGTACGGCAGCGCAGGTAAAATAATTTTAACGAGGTAATTTTTATGAGCAGTCTTGAAGTAGGAATAATCGGTCTGCCGAACGTCGGCAAGTCAACTCTTTTCAACGCTATAACTAAGGCAGGTGCAGAGGCGGCGAATTATCCTTTTTGCACCATTGAACCTAACGTCGGCATTGTCGCGGTACCCGATGCGCGGCTTGACGTGTTGACTAAAATGTACAATTCCAAAAAGACTACGCCGGCTACGGTTAGATTCGTCGACATTGCGGGATTGGTACAAGGCGCGTCGAAAGGCGAAGGTCTCGGCAATAAATTTTTGGAGCATATAAGGCAGGTTGACGCCGTTGCGCACGTGGTACGCTGTTTTGACGACGAAAATATTACGCACGTATCGGCGAAAATAAATCCTCTGCGTGATATTGAAACTATTCAGACGGAACTTTGTCTTGCCGATTTAGAGATTGTGGAAAAAAGATTGGCAGGGCTTGTACGCGTTATGAAGTCCGGCAATAAGGCGGCGAAGGTTGAAAATGATATCCTGCAACGTGTCCGAGACGCGCTTAATGAGGGTAAACCTGCGCGGAATATCGGCTTAACTGATGATGAAATTTTTGCTGTACGTGAAACGAATTTGTTGACGCTTAAGCCGGTTTTGTACGTCGCCAATGTGTCAGAAGACGATTTATCAAGCGGCGGTAAAAATTCATACGTCGCGCAGGTTGAAGAACTTGCCGCTAAAGAAAATGCGCAGACCGTGATAATCTGCGCGAAGGTTGAATCAGAAATTGCCGAATTGGACGAAGACGAGGCGAAAGAATTTTTATCGGATTTGGGATTGGAAAGTTCCGGCTTAAATCGCCTTATTCACGCCGCCTTTGAACTTTTGGGGCTTATGACGTTTTTGACTGCAGGACCGGACGAATGCCGCGCGTGGACGATTGTAAAGGGGACTCCCGCCGTTAAAGCCGCCGGAAAAATTCACAGTGACATTGAACGCGGCTTTATTCGCGCAGAAATTGTAAACTACGACGACTTGATTAAGTACGGCTCAATAAATGCCGCGCGCGAAAAAGGATTGGTGCGGCTTGAAGGCAAGGAATATGTCATGCAGGACGGAGACGTTACCTATTTCAGATTCAACGTCTAGCCGCATTTTAAGATAAATTTTTGGTACTAAAAAACCCGCCTTTACGACGGGTCTTTTTTATTTCGTTGACGTACGGAAAAACGTCCGCGTCAAATTTTTTTCTTAAGTTTTAGCAATTAAGCACCGGTGGATTCGGTATTGGTGGCTTCGCGTGTAGTTATCCACTGAACGGAGCCTTTAGCCATGTAACGTCTTGAACCATCTGCAAACTCAAATTCAGGAGTATATGAGCTGATACCGGTATCATTAACCATAAGATTGTTACCCGTATTAAAGTTAATGTTAATACCCGGACCGTAGAGGTTAGTAGAAACAATGTCCTCGAAATCTATATTGTACAGATAAATAAGCTCGTTGTCATTTGCGCCGTTAATGGTATCGTTGCCTTCGCCTTTGCCGTATACAAATACGTCATTGGCGGAATTGCCGAAAATCATATCGGAAACGTCGCCTGCGCCGCCCCACATAGTGGTTTCGCCGGTGCTACCCATAATTACGTTTTCGTGTTCATCGCCTGCGATAAAGACTTTATGATAATTCCACTCGCCATAAATGTTATCGGCATTGAAACGATCTTTAATATCGTCAAGCCAAATTTCGCCGGTGTTGCCGTTTTCCAAAATAATCATGTTGCCGGTCACAAAACCGCGACCATTATTTTCAA
>CAJOKY010000219.1 GCA_905235425.1 uncultured Selenomonadaceae bacterium | reverse complement strand
TAAAAAATATCTTCCTTTGTCACGTCGCCATAAAGCAAATTAGCTTGACGTAAAATAAAATCACTCACGCCGTCGCGTCGCTCGTATTCGTCGCTACCGAATAAATTCATCTCTTTTGGCTTTTCGTACCAATACAGAGGAAAACATTGCCCTTTTTCGATAGTGTCAAGGCAGGTAATTCTATCAAAAATCATAACTGAGAAATTTTTACTGCCGCCAATGCCGCTTACGCATATTAAAATATTTTCTTCATTGCCGGTCGGAAAAATTTTCGGCATCTGATAAACGCGCTCATTCAACCATCTATCATAGTAAAAATTTATTTTACAAAATGGACGATATAAGCTTTCAATAATTTTCGCGGCGTCAAATTTATATTCGCGCTTACGCAATTTATTTTGTACTGTGCAATATGTCCAAGTGATTTTTTTTGTATCAACGTTAAATTGTGTGTGCGTGTTGTAGTAGTCAATCGTCAGTTGAATATTTTTTTCCAATTCGGCGCGTGAAAAATTATAACACCAAGCATCTCTTGCCGTAATAATTCCTAAAGAATTTATATCAAAGAAAGTTTTTATATTTTTATTTTTATCTCCAAGCGAGATAAAATTTTCAAAGTCATTGCCGCGCTGATTAATCCAATCGCCTTTGTCATTTGGCGTGATGATTTTAAATTCGTTGCTTAAGACAGTTCGCAAATTTTTTATTCGTGAAAGTTTATCGTCACGTGTAAGATAATCGCCGATATCAAGATAATGTATCTGCGCGTCGCCGTTATGCGCGGGATTTTTGACAAGCACGGTAATGGCGATTGGAGCGCGTGAACCTTGACCGAAAACGTTATCTTTTTCACGCCGTCTAAGTTCACCTTGAGTACGGGCATTGCCGCGCAGATTGAATACGTAAACTTCGGAAAATTCCTGTACAAAACAATTTCGTAAGCCGTCCATAGCCGCGCCGTCAAGCCAACCGGCATTAGTGACAAAACCAATAACGCCGCTGTCACCAATCCTGTCACTTGCCCAGCGAAACGCTTTAATGTAGCTGTCATAAAGCGAATTTTTATTTGTGGCGTTTGTACCGGCGGCGTAGGTGTTGCTGATTCGCTTTTCAAGCTTGTCGTAGTAATTATTCTGCGCGTTGTCATTAGCAGACTTCTGACCGACAGAATAAGGGGGGTTGCCGATAATAACGGTGATATCATTATCAAGCTGTTTTTGAATGCGTTTAGAATTTTTTTGAAGAGGTTCTTTAAAATCGGCAAAAGACATTTGACCTGAGGTGTTGTCGTCATTTTCGTAAGTCTGAAAAGTGTCAGTGAAACAAATGCCGTTGAAGGGCTTGTAGGATTTAGAATTGGCGTTAAAAATATTTTCAATGTTGACGGCGGCAATGTAGTAAGCAAGCAGCACCATTTCATTGGCGTGAATTTCATAATTGTATTTGTATGGCAGGACTTTTTTATCAATCAAGCCGGATTGAAGTAATCGCGTTATAAAAGTGCCGGTACCGGTGAAAGGGTCGAGAATGTGAACATTTTCGGCGGAAAAAGTTTTTCCGAAATTTTTTTGTAAAACGTCATTGACAGAATTTAAAATGAAGTCGACAACTTCAACCGGCGTGTAGACAATGCCGAGTTTTTGTGCGGTAAGAGGTAAAGCCATTTTGAAAAAGCTGTCATAAAGACGAATGATAATTTCCTGCCGCTGTTTGGCGTCGCCCATATCTTTGCATTGATCACGAACCTGCGCGTAAAGTTCAGAAAAAATTTCGTAGTCTTTGCTGAAAGCGTCTTTATCAAGTTCGGCAAGAATTTTTTGCATGGCGATAGAGACGGGATTATTTTTAGAGAAAGAGTCATTGTCAAAAAGCGCCTCAAAAATAGGACGCGTGACCATATGTTGAGCCAGCATATCAACGACATCATCAGGCTTTATGGAAGGATTGAGATTTTTAGATAAGTCGTTATGAAATTCGTCGAAAGCAGTTTGTGCAGGACCTTTAACAGAAATAATTTCTTTAATGCGGCGGGTATGGCGTTCGACAATGGTTTTGACGCGTAAAGCCCAATCAGTCCAATAGCGGGGGTTACCGACAAATTCAATCATACGAGCAAAAATTTTGTCGTGAAATTCAGCAAAAAGCAAAATGTCGCTTAAATCAGTACCGGCACCGGCACCGGCAACAATTAAATGGTCTTTGCCGTCAGAATGCTTAGTTTGGGAATTGGAGGATTCAGATTTTCTTTTCAAACGAATTTGTTCAATCCAAGTATCAATGCGTTCATCGTGCGCGCGCAGAGAATTAATAATTGTCCAAACTTCTTTAAAATCGCTGGTAGAAAGAATTTTAGCGGGGTCTTTGTCAATGGGGATAATGACGGGAATAATAATGTAGCCGAATTTTTTTTCATAGGCGATACGCATGGCGCGACCGACAGCTTGAACAATTTCGACGCGGGATTTTTTAGGTGCAATGAAGATAACGGCGTCAAGAGCGGGAACGTCAACGCCTTCAGAGAGACAGCGGACATTGGAAAGGATATTACAGACATTGCCTTCACGCGGAGTATTTTTAAGTGCGAAAATTTTTTTACCGCGTATAGCATCATTCATAGTGCCATCAACATGCGACCAAGCCGCGTCAACCAAAAAATTTTTTTCGTCATCGGGTAAATCAGCTTTATAAGCGCTTTGAATTTCTGAAAAAATTTCTTCAAAGTGCCGTGATTTTTCTATAGTCGAGCAAAAAGCAACGGCAGTATGCATTAAAGATAAATCGTCGCCGAGAAGGCGTAAAGATTTTTCGTCACATTTTTTTGAAAGGGCATTGATACAGCCGACAATTTTCAAGGCGTCATCGGTATTGATTAAGGTGCTTTTATCGTGAATTATTTCGCGAAGTTTTTTGCCGAGACTGCCTTCATAAACAGTCAGCACCAAAACTTTGTAATCGGTAAGACAACCTTTTTCAATCGCCTTTTTGAAAGAGATAGAATAAAATTCCCTGCCAAAAATTTTTTGATCGTCCATAGACCAAATAGCGGCGGTAGATTCTTTTTTACGATCCTTTTCAGAAGATGAAAAAAGTTTAGGCGTGGCAGTCATATACATACGTTTATCAGCGCGAATAAAATTTTCATCGTGAACCTTAGAAAAAAGTTTTTCATCGTCGGTGAAAGTATAACCTGCGGTACGGTGCGCCTCGTCGCAAATAATTAAATCGAATTTGAAATTTAAAATGCTTTGAACTTTTGCTACAACGTCGATTGATTGGTAGGTAGAAAATATAACAGTCAAATTATCGCCGCGCAGATTTTTCAAGGCGTCGGAAATTTTTGTTTCGTCAGTCATGGCAGGTAGCGGTAAATTTACGTCAACAATTTCATCTTCGTAATTTTTGGTAACGGTGGAATCGGAGCAAATGCAAAATGCATTGATAGGCTTTTCAGAATACGCCGCCCATTCTTCAAGCGTCTGCTTTAAAAGAGTAATGGACGGCACGAGGAATAAGATTTTTCCGGTGTGAAAAAGTTTTTCAGTGATTTTAAGAGAAGTAAAAGTTTTACCGGTACCACACGCCATAATCAACTGACCGCGATCATATTTTTTGAAATGCTCCTTCGCGGCGTTTACGGCGTCAATTTGGTAATCGCGCAGGTTACGATAAATTTTGGCCGGTTCGTCGAAATAGCCGTTATCAAGCAACGTCCAATTAACTTGAGCGCGGCGCAAAGTGTCAATGTTTATAATCTGTACAGGCGGAGATTGATTCTTAAACATTTTTTTGGCGTTGTAAGTATAATTTTCAGTGGTAGAAATCCAAATACGCGCAGAAAAAATTTTTTTAACGCCGTCAATGAAAAAATGTTGACCGCTTGCACTGATGAAAGAATCGACGGCGGGCTTATCAATCGTCGAAGTTTCTGCGTAGAATTTGCACTGCACAGCCCAAAATTCACCGTCAACCGTTTTTGTAACAATGTCAATGCCTAAATCCGAGCCGCCGAACTCATTTTTGTACGGAAAATCTTTCCAAAGCCAAACGTCGGTAAATTTGCCGCGAAAAACAGAATAAGTACGCAGGAAATTTTTCATAAGGCGTTCAAAGCGAGAGCCTTTTTCACGTTCACTAAGTGCAAAATCTTCACGATAATTTTTTAAAATGTCATCAAATGTTATCATTATTAATCTTCCCAAACTAAAGCGTGTTGAAAATAGATCATACTTTTTCTTGTAAGCAAAAAGAAACAGTTGCGCTCACTCGCGTCCTGCGAGCCCGCGCAACGGCGCACGTCCTTGTGCGCCTCTCCTACTGCAACGTTATCAAAATTTTAAACGATTTTTTTACTTTATTCAACACCGCCTAACAAATACGCGTGGTTGTATTCTTGCATTAAAAGTGTGCAGAGCTAATCGGCGTGACACAAAAGCAAAAATTATTGGAAATATCTCACCGGCAAGACTTTGCCATATTGGTGTTGTGCGATTATCCATTACCGAGATGAATAAGCATTGTTTGCCAAACAGCTTTTCAAATGTTTACTTTTATTATATAATCACCCAAAATTATCTGATTAAATTGTTTGGACGGTGAAAAAATCGAATTATGAATTACAGCATTAAATTTTGCACGGCATTTATTTTTTGTACCATACTTTTTACCGGTTGCGGACAGAGTTATAAAAACATAAGTCATGAAGACGCGGCACGTATTATGAACAGCGGACAAAATGCGATTGTCCTTGACGTTCGTACGTTTGAAGAGTATGAAAAGAAACATATTCCCGGCGCGTTGCTTATTCCGATTGACCAATTAAAAAACGGACACTTTGACAAATTGCCGGATAAAAATCAGATTATTTTGATTTACTGTTGGACGGGACGTCGCGCAGAAGATGTCGCGAAAATTCTTTCGCAAAACGGCTACAAGTACGTTTACAATTTCGGCGGCATTGTCGATTGGGAGGGTGAACTTGAAGGTAGCGAGGTAGATGAGAATTAAGAATTAAGACTTAAGACTTAGAAATTAAAAGCTAATAGCTAATAGCTAACAGCTAACAGCTAAATATAATTTTGGAGGTAAAATTTTTATGGATTACTCAACGTATTTCAAAAATTATCCGTCTGCAGACGGACGTTTTGGACGTTTTGGCGGCGCGTACTTGCCGGAACATTTGGTAGCGGCAATGGAAGAAATTAACAACGCCTACTTGACAATTTGCCAGTCGTCGCAATTTGTAAATGAACTTCGCCGTATTCGTCGCGAATTTCAAGGCAGACCCACTCCGGTTTATCATTGCGAAAAACTTAGTCGCAAAATCGGTGACGGACGTTGCCAAATTTATCTCAAGCGCGAAGACCTTAACCATACCGGCGCGCACAAACTCAATCACTGCATGGGTGAAGGCTTGCTCGCAAAATTCATGGGCAAAAAGCGTATAATTGCCGAGACCGGTGCCGGTCAACACGGCGTGGCACTTGCTACGGCGGCGGCATTTTTCGGACTTGAATGCACGATTTACATGGGCGAAATTGACGTTGCCAAACAAGCGCCGAATGTCGCGCGTATGAAAGTTTTGGGTACAAATGTTGTAAGCGTTTCGCGCGGGCAAAAAACCTTGAAAGAGGCTGTCGACGCGGCTTTTGAGGATTATCTTGAAAATTACAAGGATACCATTTACTGTATAGGTTCTGCCGTAGGTCCTCACCCCTTCCCGATGATGGTACGTGATTTTCAGATGGTCGTAGGTCAAGAGGCTCGCGAACAATTTTTAGAGATGATGGGATTTTTGCCGGACATTGTCACTGCCTGCGTAGGCGGCGGTTCAAATTCAATCGGAATGTTTTTGCCGTTCATAAACGATCCTGTAGAAATTGTCGGTGTTGAACCTATGGGACGCGGTGAAAATATCGGTGACAATGCGGCGTCAATGACGTATGGCGAAGAAGGCGTAATGCATGGTTTTGATAGCATTATGTTGAAAAATGCGGATGGTGAACCTGCGCCGGTTTACTCAATAGCCAGTGGTCTTGATTATCCTTCGGTAGGTCCCGAACATGCATTTCTGCGCGAAATTGGACGCGTAAAGTACGAAGTGGCGACGGATAGGGAAGCGGTTGACGCATTCTTCAAGCTTAGTCGCTATGAAGGAATTATTCCCGCGCTTGAAAGTTCACATGCGGTAGCTTATGCGATGCGTCGTGCGAAGGAAATGGGTAAAGGATCGATACTTGTCAATTTAAGCGGACGCGGCGATAAGGATTTGGATTACGTCATTGAAAAGTACGGCTACGGAGAAGAGTTTTTTAAGGATTAGTGAGTAGTGAATAGTGAGTAGTGAGTAGTAAGTAGTAAATAGGAGGGGTGATTATGGCTATAAAAAATTTTAAGGAAGTAACCGCTTGGCAAAAGTCTATGGAGTTAGTAGCTGAAGTGTACCGCATTACAAAAAATCTCCCTAAAGATGAACTTTTCGGCTTGACTAATCAGCTTAGACGCGCCGCAGTTTCTATACCGTCAAATATTGCCGAAGGTAACGGCAGAGGTTCAACTAACGAATATTTACGCTTTTTGTATATTGCACGTGGTTCGCGTTCAGAAGTTGAAACGCAGTTACTGCTTTGCGTTGAATTGGGATATTTGCAAGAATCTGAAGTAGCACCGGCTTTAGAATTGTGTACGGAAGTAGCCAAGTTGCTTAATAAAATTATTTCTATATTCAAGGACTAACCACTACTAACTACTCACTACTAACTACTTACTAAAAAGGAGTGATATTTTGATAAGAGCAAGCATTATCGGCGCTACCGGCTATGCAGGCGCTGAACTTCTCGCGATACTGCAACACCACCC
>CAJOKY010000218.1 GCA_905235425.1 uncultured Selenomonadaceae bacterium | reverse complement strand
AGTCTCTCTACCCCCCCCTTGTAAATTTTGACAGATAAGTTTCCACGATATCGCGGCTTTTATCAGTCGAACAATCGTCAACTACAATTACTTCAAAATCTTGAAACGTCTGCGCCAAAATGCTGTCGAGACACTCGCCGATATATTTTTCCGCATTGTACATTGGAATTACTACTGAAATTGCGGGAATATCAATTTTCACTATATCTCCTCCTAAATTTTTTGTAAGTCTACAATAATTTATAATTTTACGCAATAAAAAAGACCGCCGAAATTTTTCAACGGTCACGAAAAATTTATTTTACGCTTTACGCATTTTTAATTCTTAATTCTTAATTAATTACAAGCCTTTGGACTTTCTCAATTCGCTAAGCTTGGGTCCCATTATACGCTTGTAAGCCTCAACGCCGGGCTGATTGAATGCGTCAACGTTAGAAAGTTCGCCTTCGTAAGCAACAGACATTGCCAAGAGATACAAAAGTTCGCCGAGATGGTACGCATTGAGTTCCGGCAGGACAAAGCAGGCGTTAAAGCGCTTATTGGACTTCAAGGCGTCGGCGTTGGATTGGCGTGCGACTTCAAGCGCCTCACTCATGGTAACGCCGGAAATATCAGCAAGCTTTTTGAAGTTCGGGAAGGCATTGGGGATCGTCAAATCATTATCCCATTTCGCAACTTTGATGAACTGTACAACTTTGTCGAGCGTGCCTTCTTGGTGCTGTTGCGTCTGCGAATGCATATCGGTAGTACCGACAGCGACCAGCGGCGTACGACCGTAGCAAACTTCCTTGCCGTCTTTGTTGAATTGCTTGCCGAGAGATTCTGCCAAAAGTTGAATGTACCATTCAGACAGTGATTTAAGATAATCGCCGTAGGGCATCATAACTTCAATATTGCGACCGTGCTTTTCAGACGCGGCAAATTTCAACGCGGCATTGAGCATCGCGGGATTTTGCCAAATATCGTCGTTTTTGCAAGCCTCGTCCATATCGCGAGCGCCTTCAAGGAATTTTTCAATATCCATACCGATAACGGCAGCAGTCACGAGACCGACTTCACAAAATACGGTAAAGCGTCCGCCTACGCCGTCCGGTACGGCGAACTGTTGCCAGCCCATATCAACTGCCAACTGTTTAAGCAACGTCTTCTTTTCCATGTTGGGATCGGTTACGGCGACGACTTCAACTTCAATGTTATCCTGTTTCATCAAGTCATCATACATAACCATGAAGTTGCTCATGGTGTCAAGCGTTCCGCCGGACTTTGAAATACAAATCAAGCAGACTTTGAACTTGCGACCTTCGGTACGCGCCGCCATAGCCTTAATGTGGTTGAGAATATCGCCGGTACGACGCGGATCGATATTTTGACCGCTGAAATAGACTTTCGGCAAGCCTTTACGTTGTTCAGGCGTCCACGTATTCCAAAATTCGCCGCAGAAAATATCGAATAAAACTTTGTTGCCTAAGAACGAGCCGCCGATACCGAGCGAAACAACCACGTCCGTGTTATTGCGCAGGTGTTCCGTGAAGTCATGCAACTTCTGAATGCTTGCAGGGGAATTGAGATTGAGTTTGCCGTTTTCTTCGGTAATGTAGGGAAGTTTTGAGAAGTAAACTTTTTCGGGAGCGCCGTCTTTTGAAAGGTGCGCCTTGATAAAGCCGCTTTCGCGCATAACCTTCATGGCTTCGTGCGCCTTTTTAAGGTCTTCTGCGTAGGAATCAAGATCGGCTTGAGTGACTTTGCCTTCACCGAAAAGGTTATCATAGTCGAAAGTAAAACCGGATTTTAATGTCAATGACATGTGTTAAAATCTCCTTTCGTGTAGCTATTAGCAGGTAGCTTTTAGCCGGTAGCTGTTAGCCGTTAGCCGGTAGCTGTTAGCCGTTAGCCGGTAGCTGTTAGCCGTTAGCCGGTAGCTGGTAAAACTAATAACTACTCACTATTCACTACTAACTACTTACTAATTACACCACAGAGGCAACGATATCTTGAGCCTCTTTTTGAATCTGCTTAAGGTGATCTTCGCTTACAAAACTTTCCGCGTAAACTTTGCACATATCTTCAGTGCCGGAAGGACGCGCCGCGAACCAGCCTTTATCCGTGACAACTTTCAAGCCGCCGATTGATGCGCCGTTGCCTGGAGCCTTCGTAAATTTGCCGGTAATTTTATCACCTGCAAGCGTATCTGCCTTAAGATTTTCAGGCGCCAATTTGCCGAGTGCCGCTTTTTGGTCGGGCGTTGCAGGCGTATCTTTACGCGCATAGTAGAAAATGCCGTGCTTGTCGGTAAGTTCTTTATGATGTTCAGAAGGATTCTTGCCGGTCTTCGCGGTAATTTCGATAGCCAACAAGTCCATAATAATGCCGTCTTTGTCTGTCGTCCAAACGCTGGCATCTTTGCAAAGGAAGGATGCGCCCGCAGATTCTTCGCCGCCAAATCCCATTGAACCGTCAAACAATCCGTCAACAAACCATTTAAAGCCGACGGGAACTTCACAAAGTTTACGTCCGATTTCTTCAGCGACTTTATCAATAAGCGAACTTGAAACCAACGTCTTGCCTACCATTGCGTCTTTGCTCCAGCCCGGACGATTCGTGAAGAGGTAGCGAATTGCAACGGCGAGGTAATGGTTAGGATTCATCAAGCCCTGCGGCGTAACAATGCCGTGACGGTCGTAGTCAGTGTCGTTACCAAAGGCGATATCGTAATCGTCTTTCATCTTAATCAAGTTCGCCATTGCAAACGGTGACGAGCAGTCCATTCTGATTTTGCCGTCATGGTCAAGCGGCATAAAGCTGAAAGTGTAGTCAATGTTGGGGTTGACGACGATAATCGGATTTTTGATTTTGTAAACTTCGTTGATTAAATCCCAATAGAAAATGCCACTGCCGCCGAGAGGATCAGAGCCGACTTTCAAGCCGCTATTGGCTACGGCGTCCATGTCGATAACTCTTGCCAACGCCTTGACATAAGGCATCATGTAATCCATGAAGTGGACGTTATCCATTTTAATCGCGCGTTCAAAGGGAACACGTTTAATTTTGTCAATGCCTTCTTTGATGAGTTCATTGGCGCGATTTTGAATTTTTGTAGTAGTTTCAGCACTGGCAGGACCGCCGGTAATGGGGTCGTACTTAATGCCGCCGTCAGTAGGAGGATTGTGCGAAGGCGTTATAACAATGCCGTCCGCCTTTTTCTCTTCTTTTCTTTCAAAGTTATGTTCAAGGATAATGCGCGAAACAACCGGCGTAGGTACGGGCTTAAAGTCTTCTTGAAGAATCAATTCAACGCCGTTAGCCGCCAAAACTTCAACGCAACTGCGAAGAGCGGGCTCGGAAAGTGCGTGAGTGTCGGCGCCGATATAAAGCGGTCCCGTGACTCCTTCTGCTTTACGGTGTTCTGCAACCGCCTGCGCAATGGCGATAATATGCGTTTCGTTAAAGCTGTGCAGTTTTGAGCTGCCTCTGTGTCCTGAAGTACCGAAGGCGACACCTTGAGTTTTGTTTTCGGGATCGGGTGCAAGTGTGTAATAATCGCTTATTAAAGACGGAAGGTTGACAACGGTTTTCTTCTCCATAAAAAAATCCTCCTCTGGTTTAAAATTTTATGATACGCCTGATAGCAGTTAGTTGTTAGCTGTTAGCTGCTAAAAGCTAATCGCTAAAAGCTAATCCCTAAAGGCTAATCGCTAAAAGCTAATGGCTAATAGCTAAAAGCTAATCGCTAATGGCTATTTATCTATTGACTGCGAATTATTTTAAGCAATTCTTCACATTTACTTTCAACTAAAGCCCTGTCGCCGCGTGATTCGACGTTAAGCCTTATATAAGGTTCAGTTGCAGAGCCGCGCAGGCTGAAACGCCAATTTGGAAAATCTACGCCTAAGCCGTCGGTCTTGTCAACTTTGCCGTCCTTGCCGTAAATTTCCTCAACCTTTGCCATAATTGCCTTGACCTTATCAATGCCGGAAACTTTTGTATTAATTTCGCCGGAGCAAGGGAATTTTTCCATTCTGTCCGCCGTAAGTTGCGACAAAGTTTTATCGGTGCGGCTGAGAAGTTCAAGTACCATAAGCCAAGGAATCATGCCGCTGTCACAGTAATAAAAATCGCGGAAGTAATGGTGAGACGCCATTTCTCCGCCGTAAATCGCATTGACTTCACGCAACTTTGCTTTCATATACGTATGACCCGAGCGACATTCAACCGGCGTACCGCCTAAACTTTCAACGATATCAATGGTATTCCAAATTGCACGCGGCTCACATATAATTTTGGCGCCTTTATTTTTCAGCAGGAAAATTTCCGCCAGCAAGCCGACAAGG